>CANLTT010000022.1 GCA_947494115.1 Candidatus Caenarcanales bacterium | reverse complement strand
ATTAATTGATTTATTTTTGATGGCATTGAAATTACATTTATTTTTTGCTTAAATAATTCGGGCAATTGATAATTTAAAAATATATCTAAACGAGCATCAATCGAGTTTAAGAGCTTTTTAGGAATAGTGAGTTTTTTTCTGTACAAAATTAAATTAGTATCTTTAACTAAAGGTTCTTTTAAAAAGAATTTAGGAGTATATCTTAAAACTTGTGAGATTTTATAAAGTAATTCTTGTGAACATTCTCCATTAGTCTCTAATTCAGAAATGAAACGCTGATTAATATTGAGAATACTTGCTAATTCTGGCTGAGACAAATCCCGAGATATTCTTATTAATTTGAATAATTCGCTATTTATTTTCATGAGTAAAAATTTTTTCAAGCTACATAAATTTGATCTTCAGCTAAATAGTTTTCTTTAACATACTTACTTGTGATTTCTGTAATACTAATGACTTCTCCAGTTGATACAACTTCTAGCCATTGTTTTGCGACTTGTTTAATTTCATCAATCTCAGCTATTAATAATGGATTTGTTTTTATTATTTTATTTTCTTTTGTAATAATTTCATGAATAGCCATATATTGAATTTCTCTTAAAGGGTTTGCATTACCATTGGGAGAAGTATAACTAATAGTATAAGGGTGTATTTGCAAATCTTCTTTTATTGAACTAAGTAATTTTATTTGTATGGCTTCATTTGGACATTCCTCTTGCGAAGATTTATTTACTCTAAACAGAAGTTCTTTTTTAAAGATAAGTTCAAAAATCATATCTTTATCAACAACTTCCCAATCAGGGTTTTCAGAAAAATTATATTTAATTAAAGCTGTTGCTTCATACCAAGTTTGAATTCCAATATTCCAAGCCTTCTTTGTTTCATGATGGACATGATAAAAGCTTGTTGAGCATTATTTTGAATGGCTATTTCATGACCAGCATAACAGCATGCAAATAATTCCAAGAATACAGGCTGAGGAATTTTTATTATTGGGTGATCATTACTAAGATTCTCTGTTTTTTGAATCATAAAATTTTATCTTTCAACCATAAAAACAAGATATCAAATTGTTTAAAAAATGTCAAATCTTATTACTTTGTAATAGAATCTTCTTCTTGTTTGAATTCCTTGTTATAAAAGAATATGTAAGTAAAAAATAGTTCAATTTTGTAATAGAATTTGTAATAAAATAAATAGTAAATCATAATAGTTGGAATTGTTTAACTGAAAAAATTTTTTAGCTACAAAAAAATAAGCCAGCTCCAATTATAAATTTTTGAGCTGGCGTTAAACTTTAGACTTTTTTTATAGTAAACGGTCTTTATTATATTGAGCCTCTTTAGTTTCCCTCTTTAGAGAACTCATAAATATAAGAAATTGTTTGCCCTAAATTTTACGCTACATGAAAAATATTTAATTTCGACTGGAATAAAAATGCTCGTTTAACAGAGTGATTTCTCAAAATCTAGGGTTAAGAGGGGTTTAGAAGAAAAATATTATTTGGAAGAAGAATGTAGAGGTAGAAATTTTAATGAGTAATAATCCCAATAATTCTAATAATCCAGAACAGGCTAATATTGTTTCGCCGCCACATCAGCCGCAAGCACAGCAAAATTTATCTGAAATTATTAATGAGCAAGCAAAAAAGCCGCCACAACAGCAAATAAGCCATAGCGATTTAAAAAAAGCGGCCAAGCAAGTTATTTCAAATCCAGGTAAAAAAGCCGAGGCACCAAAACCACCAGAGGCTAAGCAGGCCGCAAAAGCCAAAACTCCGCAAAAAGTTAATATGAAAGCGGTTTATGCTTTAGCGGTTTTTTTGGTTTTATTAATACCTTTGCCTAAACAGGTTGGTGGTGATGTCGAAATTGAAGGAACACCATCTTCTAATCAGGCTTTTATTCGGCCAAGCCTTACGGGTACAATTCAGGAAGTAGCCGTCAAAACTGGGCAAGAAATTAAGGCTGGGCAAGTGATTGCGGTTTTAAAAAATTGGGATTTAGAAGAAAAAGCAATGGAAGGTGAAAAGCAATTAGCCCGCCTAGAAGCTTCTTTGGATCCTTTGAGAATACAATCTGAAGTTGCTAAAGCTGAATATCAAAGAAGCCAAGAGGAATATAATAGACAAAAAGCCGAAAGTGAATTTGTAAGAAATCAAGCTCAAAGCCTTCAAAGCAAAACACCTCCTCCTCGTATAGCCGCTACTCTTAAAGAATTAGAACAAGTGCAATTGCAAGCTGATGGATTAGTTCAGAAGGCCGCTTTGCATAAATATTTAGCCGAACAAGGTGTTTTTCCAAGGCAGTCAGCTTTGCAATCGGCATATGAAGCGGCTTCAGCCACTAAACAAGCTCAAGCTTTGACGCATCAAATTTCAGCCGAAAAATCAGAATTGCAAGAACGTTCAAAAGAGGCTTTGCCTAAAATGAAAGAGGTTGCTCAGTCTGCTAATGCTAATTTTCAGCGCATAGAAAATGTTAAAGCCGAACTGAAAGCCAGCGAATCTCAAATAGAATCAATGCGCAAACAAGTTGCTTTATACCGAGAGCAGTTAAATGCTTTAGTTTTAAAATCACCAATTGATGGCACTGTTTTAACTCTCAAAGCCGATTCGATCATTGGGCAAAACTTCAATAAAGGCGACACAATCGCGGTCGTGGGCAATTTAAATAAAGTTAAAGTCAAAATTCAATTACCCGAAGAAGAACGTGCTTTTGTAAAAGTTGGACAAAATGTTACCGCTCGCTTTAGAGCCGTTCCAGATCGCATATTTAGAGGCCAAGTTGCTGATGTTGCACCCGTAACCAGCGAAACAGGTGAACAAACAAATAAAAGGCGCATTTGGGAAATTACGCTTATTTTGCTTAATTCAAATAATACGCTAAGACCTGGCATGACGGGTTATTCCAAAATAGACACTGGAGACTGGAGATCGCTTTTGGTGCTTGCTTGGGATGAAGTTTATAAATCTTTTAGGCTAGACCGTTATATTGATAGAAACCCATTAGCCAAAGTTGATAATTCTATTGATACAAGCTTATAGTTAAGTGTTTATAAAAAATTATTTAAAAATTTACAATCACTTATAGTTGATATTGTTATCTTCAAAATAAGAGCAAAAAATTAATTGTTCTTAAAAAATCTCTGAACTAAAGGACTTTTTATGAAAAACAAAAAACTATTTTCTATTTCTTTAGGTTTATTATTGGTTGGTTCTTTAGCTGGCGCACAAGCTGGCTCTTCGATTAATCCACAACAAGAAACTCAACAAAATAGAATAGACCGTAATGTTAATGATGGCTCTCTTTCTCAACAAGAAGCGGATCGTTTGAATAATGCGCAAGATCGAATTGAAAACCGTGAAGCTGTTATGAGAGAAGATGGCCTAAACAGAAATGAAAGAAAAAAATTAAACAAAGCCCAGCGTTACCAAAGACATAAAATAACAAAGCTCTCTAATAATAGAAGAGTAGCCCAATAATCTAAAATATTAATAAAAGCCGTTCTCAAAATAAAGAAATTTTCTTGAGGGCGGCTTTTTATTTTGAGTTTTATTGTGATTCCAGAAGACCTGTCTAATCAACGCTTAAGCCATCTCTTGGAACCTTGCCAGATGGCAAGCAAACCAAAAATACCGGCCGTAAGATGAGCCAAAAAGCTAGTAACTGTATCTGGAAAAGAAGGGGCTGGTTGTGTTTGATCATCAATAGCATCATCGGCTCTCGTATAAATGAGCACTGATGGTTGATTGTCATTAAACTGAGACTTAACTAAATTTGGCGAAGAAACTGTATTTCTAACACCGTGTAAAGATAACAATAATGATAAACCAGCCGCTTCTCCTGATCCAATTCGGGGAAGAGACATGCTTAAAATAAGGTAAGGAAACTAAAGTTAATTAAGATTATAACGCTTTTTAGCGCAAAAGAAAGTTTTTAATGCTTAGTTAATAAAACTCGATCAAAAACCTGACCATTTGTATCTACAGCTTCTAGGTTTAGAGAATTAAAATTACCTCTAAGGCGCAAATAATGATAAATGCTTTGAATCTCTGCTCTGGGATAATCGACAGTATTTTCAAATTTATGCAAAGACGCACTTCCGCCGCCAGAGACCACATAAACCGTATTATTAATTTTATTTGTTCTTTCGTATAAATGATTATGCCCACTCAGACACAAATCGACTTTATATTTGTTTAAAATTGGACATAGGTTTTTTATTAAATGACCGTTAGAATGATGTACATTACCAGAAGAATAAGGAGAATGATGGAGAGAAACTATT
Source organism: Candidatus Caenarcanales bacterium (assembly GCA_947494115.1). Lineage (GTDB taxonomy): Bacteria > Cyanobacteriota > Vampirovibrionia > Caenarcaniphilales > Caenarcanaceae > CANLTT01. Next base: position 14,642 of record CANLTT010000022.1, on the reverse strand, counting down.
TTCCAAGCGGCCAAAGAAGAAGCCAAAGAAGAATTTAACCAATAAGCTTGTTTATCATCAAATTCATTGCTATTAAGTGTCCAAAACTGTGCCGAGCCAATTTTATAGGTGTAATAATCAGGAGCGTCAAAATATTGTTTTACAAAGAGGGCTTTTTGCTCTATCCAATCATGGTTTCCCCAAACTGGATAAAACCGAAAACCTTTACTGGCAAGTGGCGCAAAAGGCTTAATTATATTGGGTTCAATTAAATTGGCTTTAGCTGAGGGATAAATTAAATCGCCAAGCAAAATAATCGCTGGATAAAGGTTGGGGGAATTGGTGGCCATTTGAGAAATTAAATTATATTGGGTTTTCCAGCCAGTTCCCATATCTCCGAAGGCCAAAAACCCGAAATAATCTTTTGAATCTATTTGTGGCAACCAATGATTTGAAGGGTGAATTATTGGTATTTGAGCTTGTGTTTGTAAACTGCTGAAAGCCCACAAACTTAAAAAAACTTTTTGTAAAAATTCTCTTCTTTGCATTTTTTTATTTTAGCGCATTCGTGCTTTCCAGCATGGCTAATTCCCAGTTATAAGAATGTTCAACTATTTTTTCGAGATTAGCAAATTTGGGTTGCCAATTTAATAATTTAGTGGCTTTATTTATTTTAGCAATCACTACTGGTAAATCACCCTCTCTGCGGGGCCTTTCTTTGATGGCAAAATTATTGTCGCTAATTTGACGCACGACTTTAATTACTTCTTTTACACTATGACCTTTTCCATAGCCCAAATTTATAATCTCTGATTGGCCGCCTTTATACAAATAGTCTAAAGCTTTTATATGTGCCATTGCTAAATCTTCAACATGAATATAATCCCGAATACAGCTTCCATCGGGTGTTTCATAATCGGTGCCAAAAACCTCAACTTGTTTTATTTGATTTGTGCCAGCTTTACAACAAACCGTAATTAAATGGCTGGCATTTCGTGCTCTCTGACCAGTTCTTAGTATGGGGTCGGCACCAGCCACATTAAAATAACGCAAAATTACATATTTTAAATCGCTCGCAGAGGCAATATCTTTGAGCATAATTTCACTAAATAGTTTTGATTTGCCATATGGCGTAATAGGATTAGTTGGAGTTGTTTCTTCACAAGCCACTCCTGAAGAACTTACATTATAAACAGCGGCCGTACTTGAAAAAACAAAATTTTTGACCTTATATTTTAGGCAAAGATTAATTAAATTAAAAGTATTTTGAGTATTATTTTGATAGTATTTGCAGGGGTTTTCAATTGACTCTGGAACTATCGTAGAAGCGGCAAAGTGAAGTACTGAATCAATAGAATTTTCGATAAAAACTTTTTCTAAATTTAAAGTATCAGCTAAATCGATTTGAATTAATTTTTCATTATAAATTAAAGCTTGTTTAAAACCAGTTACTAAATTATCTAAAACCAAAACTTTTTCTTTTAACTCGCTTAACTGGCGCACAACATGACTTCCAATATAACCACAACCGCCAGTTATCAAAATAGTCATTTTATTTTCTTTTATTTTACTTTTTAATATAATAGTTTATTTTTTTAATTTTTTTATTTGGGCAATGCCTTCTTGTAATTGAGCATCAGCTTCTTTGACCCAAATATGCGGCGGCACACCAACTTTATTAATTTCTTGGTCATTTGGCGTATAAAAACGATTAATTGTTATATGCACAGTTGAGCCGTCTGAGAGCGGTTTAATTTGCTGAACCAAGCCTTTTCCAAAAGATTTGACACCGACTAATAAACCTCTATGATTATCTTTGAGAGCGGCCGCAATTACTTCACTGGCGCTGGCGGTTTTTTCGTCAATTAAAACTACAATTGGCTTGGTATAACTCAAATTTGGCTTAGCATAAACTTCTTTTTTGCCTAGATAACTTCTGGTTTGTACAATTAAGCCTTTTTCTAAGAGGTCGTCTGAAATATTGATGGCATTTTTCAAAAGTCCGCCTTTATTTCCACGCAAATCAATAATCAAACCACCACTTAAACTTACTGGCCTGCTTAAAAGAGTATTATGAAATTCTTTAGCGGCATTATCTGTGAGCAAATCATCAATTTTAATATAAGCAATATTAGAAGCCAAAATTTTAGTTCTAATCGGCACAGTGGCCACTTCTTGCATACTTAAATTAGCCGAAAAATATAAATAACCTCTTTTTAAATTGAGTTTAACCTTAGAGCCAGACGGAGCATAATTTAAAAATTCATTTATTTCTTCTTCATTTAAAAGTTCAATCGGCACATCATTTATGGCTATTATATAATCTTTGGCTTTAATGCCCGCTTTGGTCGCCGAAGAATGGGGTTGAACTTCGCTTATAATGGATGAATTGAAAGGGTCAAGAATTAAACCCAATCCAACCGTTAGTTTTTTAATGCGTTTCAGTTCTTTTTTGGCTTCGGTTGGGGTCAAAAACTTAGTATAAGGGTCTTTTATTTTGTCAAAAAGGCAATAAAGAGCTTCATATGATTCGGAGTTTACTTTTTTACGGCAAGCCTCCACCGCCTTAGGGGTCAGCCTTTCGGAGATTTTTTTTTGATTGTAATAGTATTTTCTTAAAAGCTCAACTGCTTCTTCAAAAACTTGCAAGCTATTCCCTAAAACCGTTAATGCCCATAAACTGCTTGCTAGAACGAGAAAAAAATAAGCCTTTTTCACCATTAGACTCCTAGTATGCCTCAATTCTAGCACTTGAACAAGACAAAAGAATGTTAATTAAAAGTTCTCAATTTTTTTATTTATTGACAAGCCTCACAATGCTCAAATTCAGGGTCATTTGGATTCAGTGCGCAAGCAATCGGTTCAGCTTTTTTTTCGGTTTTCTTTTCTTCTTTATATAAAAACTTACCCTCAGAGCGAGCCGAAGGCGCAAAGAAAGCATAATAAGTGCTCTTTAAACCAGATTCCCAAGCATTCATATAAACTTCGGTTAGTTCTTCGAGGTTTTTGGTGTCAAAATATAAATTGCGGCTAATGCCTTGATCGATATATTTTTGAGCGACAGCCGCAATATTTACAACTTGGTTTTGATTAATTTCAAAGGCCGTTTTATAAATTTCTTTAATATGATCGGGGATTTGGTCTATAGCTTGAATAGAGCCACCAGCCAATAATACATCTTGCCCAACCTTTTCCCAGAGATTTAAACTTTTCAGCACTTCAACCAAATTAGGGTTAAACTCAGCAAATTTGCCCGCTATATTATTGCGCGTAAAGAAATTACTATAATTTGGATCCATGCTTTGGCTAGTTCCAGCAATCATAGAGATAGTTACAGTTGGTGCTATTGCCAAAACCGTTCCATTGCGCATTCTCAAACCTTGTTCTTCCCATTTACTGCCAGTATATTCAGGAAAAACGCCACGTTCCTCGGCCAATTGAACCGAAGTTTGCACCGCTGACTCTTTAATAACCGCAAAAATATTTTTAGTCAAATTTAAAGCTATTTCGCTGTCATATGGAACCTGAAGTTGTTCAAGCGCATCTACAAAGCCCATTACGCCCAAACCCACTGGTCTATATTCTTGATTGCCTTTATGCGCCTTTGAAGTTGGATAATAATTTACATCAATTACATTATCTAGTTGGCGAATGGCGGTTCTGACGGACTGACGCAATTTATCATAGTCAAAGTCTGATTTATTAGAATTAAGATGGCGCGCTAAATTGAGACTAGTTAAATTACAAACAGCCGTGGTCTGGCAATCGGTTGGCAAAAAGATTTCAGTGCACAAGTTTGTGGAATGTACCAAGGTTTTATGATTAATTGGACAATCACGGTTAGCGGCATCTTTAAAGGTAATCCAAGGATGAGCCGTTTCGATTAGTGAATTTAAAATTTTGTTGAAAAGGTCTTTGGCTTTAACCACACGATAATTGCGAATTTCGCCTTGTTGTGCCAAATGAATATATTTATTATAAGCCTCTTCAAAAGCTGTTCCATGAAGATCACATAAATCTTTTACTTCATTAGGGTCAAATAAATACCAAGGCGAATCGGCTTTAACACGGCGCATAAATTCATCATTAGCCCAAATTACAGTGTTTATAACTTTAAGTCTTTGCGCATCATCACCAGCACGGGCTTTTAAACGAATAAAATCTTCAATGTTTAAATGCCAAGGCTCCATATAAATTGCCATACTTCCACGTCTGCGGCCACCCTGAGAAACGCCAGCTACTACGGCATCAAACATTTTTAAAAAAGGCACAGGTCCAGAAGATTTACCCTGAATCGAATGAATAACACTATCAGCTGAGCGCAAGCGAGAAACATTCATGCCAATGCCGCCAGAGTGTTTTTCAAGGAACATAATATCTTTAATGCCATCGGCAATACCTTCAATGCTGTCTGGAAGGTCAAGTACAAAACAAGAACTAAGTTGAGAATATAAAGTGCCGCTATTAAATAAAGTTGGTGTGGCCGCCAAATACTCAAGCTGGCTCATTTTATTATAAAATTCAATTGCCCAATCGGTGGCTTTGTCGCCTTCATTGAGTGAAACCCCCATTGCGGTACGCATCCAGAAAAATTGAGGTGTCTCTAAAATGCGCTCTTCATCGGCAAAATCACGAATTAAATAACGGTCAGAAAGTGTAAACAAACCATTAAATTTTAATAAATCATCACGTTCAGGGTTTAAAGCCTCGGCCAAGCGGTTCAAGTCAAAACGCTCAAGCATTAAAGGCGAAAGTAATTTTTTTTCAACTGCCAATTTAATATATTGCGGAAAAACCTCTTTGTGAGCACTATTTAAATCATTAAAAGAATCTTTAGCCAAACATTGCTTATAAAGATCAAAAAGAAGTAATTTGGCGGCTAAATCGCTGTAGGCTGGCTCGCTTTGAACGTGTTGAAGAGCTGTAGAAATTAAACCTTTATGAATATCTTTCGTAGAAATATTGTCAAATAATTGCAATTCAATGTCTGTGAGAATAAGTTCGGTGTTTACGTTTTTTAAATTTTTGGCGGCATTTATAAGAATTTTTTCAATTTTTTGCCTTTTGAAGGCTTCGTGCTTATTGTTTCTTTTGGTAACTTGCATGGGTTTTATTTTATTTGACAGTTCTTTTCATTTTATAAAAAAACCTTCTTAAACAGTAATCTTTTTTTGTTTTTTAAGTTTATTTTTAAAACTCCTAGAAGTATTGACGGCAAAACATTTCTTAATCTATACTTAATTTAAAGCTAATAATATTCAAACTTTTATACTGGTTTATTTTCAATACTTTTAATCGCAAGTAGAGCATTAATACGCTTTTGTTTAATCGTATTGACTTAAGTTTAATATATAAAATTAGTTATTTATTAATTACAAGAAAGAGGATCAAAAATGTTAGAACAAATTAAAAGTGTTAGAGTTAAGGCACAAAATTTCTTGAAAAGCCCATTGGGGAAGTATTGCACAGAGAAAGCCTCAAAAGACTTAGATGCTTTAACCTCAGGATGCAGACAAGTTTTAAATACGGCAAAGGAAGCTAAACAAATTGCTATTAACCCTGAAACTTCTAGAGCAGACTGGCTAAATTTTGCTAAGGAAAAAGCAGTTCAGTATGGCTCTACAATTGAAGAATATGCAAGAACTGTTCCAAGCGAGTTTAAAGAGCTAAAAGAAGCCTATAATGCAAGCCAAAAATCAGTAGCTGTTCCAGAGGAGAAGACAAAATCCACTGATGACAGTTTTTCTCCCTCTGCTGTAGGATTTTACTCAAAGATTAGTGATTCTGAACAACCAGCACTAACTTTAACACCTGAAGAAATAGGAACTGTTTTAACTGAAGCGAGAGAGGACAATGTTGCCGATCTCACACGCGCTCATTTACCAAAGGCTAACTTGTCAGGACAAGATCTGAGTAATTTTATTTTGGAGGGAGCCGATTTAAGCGAATCTAATTTATTCAGGGCTAATTTAAGCGAAGCTAATTTAAGCGGAGCCAATTTGTCTGGCAATTCTAGTTCGCCTGCATCAGAACCTCAAGGCAGTATCAAGGTGGGTAAAGTTACAGGGGTCTTTCACCCTGCACCTGAAGAAGTTGAGGCCACTCCCGCTCCTTCTGATTTAACACCCTCTGAATCACCAGCAACACCAGAAGAAGAGGTTCTTGCTAGACAATTGATGAGCCAAATGATGGGATCACCTACACTCGAAGGAAAAATTCCTGGAGTCAATCTTCAGGAGGCAAATTTAACGGGTGCAAATTTAAGCGATGCAAATTTAAGTGATGCTGACTTATCTAATAGTACCCTTGATCGTACAAACTTAAAGGCGGCTAATCTCCGTGGGGCTAATTTAGCTGAGGTAGAAGGGAATATAGTCAATTTAAAACAAGCTGATTTAACTGGGGCTAACTTAATGGCGGCTGATCTGCGACAGGTTGATGCTGATGGAGCTAACTTAACTAATACTAATTTGTTGGACGCTCAGTTACGGGAGTGGAAGACCGATCGTGAAACCAATTTTAGTGGAGTTAGGGCTACAGAAGCTAGACATTCATCAAATGAGCAGTTAGGAACATTCATCAGAGGGGCATTAAATGAAGCATTAAAAAGGCAAGATGTAATAGAAGTTGCCGATATTCTTAATAAGCTTCCTCTTGACCTGTGGAATGAGCTTAAAGAAAGACCTTCCACTCAAAAAAGGAATAAATCCAACCCGAACACGAATACAGGTGAGGTAAAAGAAAACGTCAATAAACCAAAACACTATACTCAAAAAGGCAAACCAAAAGGCTATACCGAATGGTTGCCAGAAGCTTTAGAAAAATACAATAGACAAATTACATTAAAGAATATTGATCCATTAGGAGATCTTAAAGAATTGTCTAAAAGTGTTCCTTTTTCACCACCAAAGCCACCAACTGATGAAGAGACAAATTTATTAGTACAAGTTCGAGCCGCTTTAAATGGTGGCTTTTTATCAATAGAAAGTCCAGATAAAAAACCGTCATTCGAAGAGATTTCTAGTCTAGAAAAATCATTTATACTAAAACCAGTCATAAACAAGAAGAAAAAGGATTAGCTCTAGCCAATACTAAACTGCGATCAATATTAACGAAGACCTTTGATCGCTTTTTAGTACTAAGCTGGAATTCTATTTATTGTGCAGTTTTTTTGAGGTAGTAAATATTCTCGACCTTACTTTTACACTTACTTATAAGGCTAAAACCTTTTCTTCATCTGAAACACCAGCGGGATAATGCCCATCAAAACAAGCTGTACAAAAGTTTTGTATATTTTGACCCGTAACTTTAAGCACGGTTTCAAGGTCTAAATAAGCCAAACTATCAGCACCAATTTCGTTTTTAATCAGTTCAATTTGCCCATTTAAGCGGCGAGCAATTAATTCATGATCTTTCATGGCAATTCCATAAAAACAACCCCATAAAATCGGTGGCGAGCTTATACGCAAATGAACTTCTTTGGCTCCAGCTTCTTTAAGAAGTTTAACTAATTTATTTGGCGTATTTCCTCTCACAATCGAGTCGTCAATTACAATTACTATTTTGTTTTTTATAACACTGGGCAATGGATTTAGTTTTAGCTTAATGCCCAATTGCCTTATGGCTTGCGTTGGCTGAATAAAGGTACGTCCAATATAGCGGTTTTTAATTAAGCCATTAGCAAAACTAAGACCCGCCGCTTGCGCAAAACCGATCGCCGCAGGTGTTCCCGAATCTGGCACTCCAATTACAATATCAGCATTAGCAGGCACTGGCTTTGTTAGAGCTAATTGTTTGCCTAGTTCTTCACGGTAAGCATTAATTTCGATATTTTTGATTATACTGTCTGGGCGGGCGAAGTAAATCAATTCAAATAAACAAAATTTCGGTTCAATTTGGTCTAAAAAAATACTGCGAATTTGTAGCTTTTGGTCTATTAAAATTATTTCGCCCTCAGAGATTTCCCTGACAAATTCGGCTCCGACAATATCTAAGGCGCAAGTTTCAGAAGCCAAAATATAACCTTTGCCGTCTAATAGCTTGCCTAAAACCAAAGGTCTAATACCGTGCCTATCTCGAACCCCAATCAAATAATCGCCACCCAAAGCAATTGTCAAAGAAAAAGCCCCTTTAGCCAAATCTAAAGCCGATTTTAAAGTTTGCAGAATTTCATTTTGATTATCAATATTTATTTCTTCAAGTTGATCTTTTAAAATATGCACCAAAAGCTCACTATCAGAATTTGAAACTATTGTTTTATTTTTATTTATTAAGTCTTGCCTCAAGCTTTGAGCATTAATCAGGTTTCCATTATGAGCTAGCGCAATTGTTTTAAAATTTTTGCTATTAATTGTAATCGGTTGCGCATTACAAATTTCGGAGCGGCCAGTTGTAGAATACCGTGCATGACCTAAACTCAAATGACCTTCAAGCAAACTTAAACCATCTTCCGTAAAAATCTGGCTCACCAAGCCCATATCTCGTATTAAAGAGGCATTGTTCAATTTATCAAAAGCAATAATTCCAGCTGATTCTTGCCCTCTGTGCTGTAAAGCATTTAAAGCTAAATAACTTAAATAAGCGGCTTCTTCGGCTTTTTCGCATTCAGAGCCTAATATTGTGCCAACAACACCACAAGCTTCTTTCAACTTAGCCATTAATTGCCCCTTCCCCAGAGTAATTTGCGGCTTAAAACTTTATAAAAATTATTTTGCGGATTCAAAGAACGAATGAGTTTAGTTGTTATATCAGCTTTTTTAATCATAACTACATCTTCGGGTTCAAGCAAAAATATTTCTTGGCCATCGGCTTGCACCGTAATTAATGACTGTCTTCGATTGCGTGGAATTAAACTAATTTTTAAAACCGATTTGTCCGAAAGCACTAAAGGCCTGTTTGTAAGACTGTGAGCGCAAATAGGAATAAGCCCAATGCCTTCAATATTTGGCTCTAAAACCGCTCCGCCAGCCGCTAAATAATAAGCCGTTGAACCAGTTGGTGTGCACACAATTAAGCCATCGGCCGTATATTGCACAATTTCACTGCCATCAACTTCTAATTTTATTTTTAAAACATGAGAACGTGAACTACGAGAAATTACAATATCGTTCAGGGCAAGCAATTTGGCTTCTTCTTCGTCTTGTTTTTGCTTACGAATAATTTCACCAAAAAGCATAGTCCGTGAATCAATGCGGTAATTACCAGCCAAAATCTCTTGCAAAAACTCATAAATATTGTTTGGATTATTTGCTTCGGTTAAAAACCCCAAATGTCCAGTATTAATGCCTAAAATCGGTATATTATGCCCCGAAAATTTGCGAGCCGCACTGAGTAAAGTTCCATCGCCGCCAAAAACAATAGCCAAATCAAGGCTTTCTAGCTCTGATTCATCCGTTTCTAAAGGCTCTAAAATACCTAAAGGTAAACAAGAAGTTTGAATATTTAATTTATGTAATTCAACTTCAAATTTCTCGGCCAAAGCCAAACTAGCCTCGCGGTGCAAATTATAAGCCAAACATATTTTTGTAAATTTCAAAATGTAAATTTCCTGACGTTATAAAATTATAGTTACTTTCTCTTAAATTCTAAAAATATGTCTGAAGAAATTCCAGTTGATGCTGAAGGTTCGACCCGCAATAAAAATTATGGCTCATCTGAACATTTAGCGCATCTACTTAAAGTTGGACACAAAGCAGATTCGATTATAATTCGTAATTTTGTTTTAGAGCATCAATTGCAAGATTCTTTAAAAGAGCTTTTGGACAGCAGAAATTAGTTTGAAACCAAGTTTTTTTCTTGCGCAATAATTTTGGCTTCTTCGATTAAGGCGGGTATTAGCTGGTCTTCTGGAAGTTTTTTGATAATTTGTCCTTTTTTTACCAAAATACCAACGGCCACACCATCTGGGCCAAGGCCACCAAAAGAAACTCCAATATCGGCATGTTCACTTTCGCCAGGGCCATTAACCACGCAACCCATAACAGCCACCGTAATTGGTAAATTTAAGGCCGTTAATTCTTTTTCGACCCTTTCGACCCATTCTTCAAAATTTTTGGTAGCAATGCGTCCGCAAGTTGGGCAACTAATCAGGTTTAAGCCATCTTTACGCAAACCTAAAGCCCGCAATATTTGCTTGCAAACCTCAATTTCTTTCACTGGGTCGCCCGTTAAAGAAACCCTAATAGTATCGCCAATGCCTTCGGCCAATAAAGTACCAATACCAATAGCCGACTTAATAGAACCAGTTCCCACTGGACCGGCTTCGGTTACACCCAAATGAAGAGGATAAGCACATTTATCTGCCATTAAACGATAAGCCTCTATCATGGTCGAAACATCGCTGGCCTTGAGAGACACCTTAATTTGATCGTAGTTTAAATCTTCTAAAATACTAATATGATAAAGTGCACTTTCTACCATGGCAAGAGGTATATTATTTGGATATTTTTCGGCTTTGTCTTTTTCAAGAGAACCAGCATTAACACCAATTCTAATCGGAATCAGTCGCTCTTTAGCCACGGCCACCACTTCTTGCACTCTTTCTTTGCGGCCAATATTGCCGGGATTTAAGCGTAAACCATTTACTCCAGCTTCAATAGAGGCAATAGCCAAACGCCAATCAAAGTGAATATCGGCAATCACCGGAATCAAAGATTCTTTAACAATTGTTTTTAAGGCCACGGCGGCCGAATTATCTGGAACCGCAACGCGTACAATTTGACAACCAGCCACCGCTAAAGCTCTAATTTGGCTTAAGGTTGCTTCAATGTCTCGGGTATCGGTTGTGCACATTGATTGAATAGAAACTGGCTCAGAGCCGCCAATTAAAACATTTCCGACGCAAATTTGTGTGCTTTGTCTTTTTGGGTACATAAATTTATTTATTATCTTTAAAGTTTTTAACAAATTGGTCAAGCTGACTCATCATTTCTTGCAATTCCGATTCGCTTTGTATAAAACCTTGTCTTTTTCTTTGCTGTTCTAAAAGCCCAATTTGATAATTTGCTAAAGCTTCAATAATCTTAAATTGTGCTCTCAGAAGTTCAGCAGGATGATTTTGAGAAGCAACTAAACTATTATACGAGTCGGTGAATTGCTTCATTAAACTACTAATCATCTCAAATTGCTCACCCAGCCACTTCAAATCTACGCCAGAAGGCTCGGCTGTACTGCCCATTGGCATTTTAAAAATAAAAGATTGTGGAAAATCTGTGTCCATTGTATTAAGAACTTATACCTTAAAATGTTACCACTCAGTAGATTTTCTGCTTATTAAAATATGAGGTTGTCAATAAAAAAACAAACCAAGTTAGTGCTAAATGAATTTAAAGAAATCGGTTTAAAAAAGTATTTATTGGCTTTTAATAAATATGAAGGCTTTGGAGATTTTTAAATGCAACAACTATTGTTTAAACCTTCCAGAGAGCAAAAGAAAGAAAATATTTTTACTTTAGAGATTGAATCAGTTTTGCCAATTAAAGATTTTACTTCAATTGAATTATTTGCTGGGGCTGGCGGGCTGGCTTTGGGTTTTGAAAAAGCTGGATTTAAGCATATTTTACTGAATGAAATTAATAAAGATGCTTGTAAAACTCTGGCTCATAATCGCCCTGAATGGAATATTTTAGAAAAAGACATCTCTCAAATTGATTTTTCAGAATTTTTAAATAAAGTAGATCTAATTTCGGGCGGTTTTCCTTGTCAGGCTTTTTCGTATGCTGGAAACAAATTAGGTTTTGAAGATATTAGAGGAACTTTATTTTTTGAATTTGCCCGAGCCATCAAGCAAGCCAAACCCAAAGTTTTTTTAGGCGAAAATGTTAGAGGTTTACTAAACCATGATGATGGAAAGACTTTAGAAACCATGAAATCGGTGCTAGAAAATATTGGTTATTTGGTGCTTGAGCCGCAACTATTAAAAGCGGTTAATTATAAAGTGCCGCAAAAAAGAGAGCGTTTAATTATTATTGGCATTCGTCAAGATTTAGCCGATAAAACAGAATTTGCTTGGCCTAAAGCTTATAGTCGAAAAATGAATTTGCAAGATGCTTTAAAAAAAGGCGATTTATATAACTGTGATGTTCCAGTTTCAGAGGGTGCAAAATACCCAAGCAAAAAGAAAACGGTTTTAGATTTAGTTCCAGCGGGCGGTTATTGGAGAAATTTACCAGATGAAATACAAAGGCAATATATGAAAAAAAGTTATTTTATGGGCGGTGGCAAAACGGGCATGGCCAGAAGATTGTCTTGGGAAGAGCCAGCTTTAACTTTAACTTGCTCACCTTCTCAAAACCAAACCGAAAGATGCCACCCCGAAGAAACAAGACCTTTAACCGTTCGGGAATACGCCCGCATTCAAACTTTTCCAGATGATTGGGAATTTATCGGCTCAATGTCTTCTCAATATAAACAAATTGGCAATGCAGTTCCCGTAAATTTGGCTTATGCTATTGCTAAAAGTTTAATTAATTCACTTAATCAAATCGAGCTTGTCTAATTTTATTTATGGTAAATATTCTGTTTGTGAGCTTTTAAGGCTAAAGCCCGAATTTGCGCAAAAACTTTGGTATTGTTCAGAAGAACATTTGCAAGGTTTAGAAAATTTAAATTTATGCCCAAAGCAAAAGCTTGAATCTTTTCAGTTAAAGCGTAATTTTGGCCTTAAAGATTTTGAAAATCATCAGGGTTTGGTTTTGGAGCTAAAAAAAGATTTAAACAGTTTATTATTAACCAGTCTCGAAGAGCTAATGCTTGAAAGCGGTGAACAAGATAAATTTTTGATTTGGCTACCAGCAATTCAAGATGCGCATAATTTAGGAGCCATTATTCGGTCATGCGTGGCTTTAGGAAATGTTAGTGGCATTATTATTCCTCGGGCAAATGCCGTAAAATTAACCCCAACGGTCGCAAAAGTTAGTGCTGGAACGATTTTTTCTTTAAAATTTGCTTGGTTTAATGATTACACCAATTCCGCCAAACTTTTAATTTCTCAGGGTTTTAAATTGGTGGCTATTCAAAAAAACGAAAAATCTTTAAGCTTACCTCAAGCCAATTTTGACGAATTTAAGCCTTTTGTTTTGGTTTTTGGCAGTGAAGAAAGAGGCATTCCGCACCAAATCAGCAAGCTTTGTGTCGCTAGTTTACAAATTCCGCAATTAGAAAATATTGATTCGTTGAACTTGTCGGTGGCCGCAGGCATTACACTTTATGAAATTAAAAGACAAAGTCTTAGTTAAACTGTTTGTTCAAGCTTATGGCAAATTCTAAGCTTAAAGCGTAGCCAAAGTTCTATTTATTTACCGATGCAAAAGTTGGCAAAAATGGCATTTAGGGCTTTATCGCTCGAAAACTTATGGCCTAAAATCTGCTCTAAATAATTTAAACTTTCTTCAATTTTCAAGGAAACAAATTCAATGGGTATTTCGGGGTTTAAATCTTCTAAAGGTTTGAAAGCATTCAAAAATAAGCCCATTTGTCTTTGATTTAAGCTAATTTCAAAATCGCTTTCAATTTCATTAAGGTTTAAACTTTGTAATAAAGCTATTTCTAAATTCTCAAGCCCCGAGGTGGTTTTGGCCGAAATACAAACAAAATTTTCTGCAGGTTTGTCGGCTGAATTTATTTTTAAATCGCTTTTATTGCCTAAGATTATGGTTTTGGTATTTTTGGGCAAAGCTATGAAAAGTTCTTGGTCTTCTTCTGTCCAGCCGCAAGAAACATCAAAAATAAATAAAATTAAATCGGCCATTTGCGCTAATTTTAAAGCTTTTTGAATGCCAATTTGTTCAATCTCATTTTGAGCATTTTGCCGCAAACCAGCAGTGTCAATGAGCGTAATCGGAATGTCTTTAATTAAAATTTCTTCCGTCAAAAAATCTCGAGTAGTGCCAGCCGTGGGGCTTACAATTGCTCTTTCTTCTTGCAAAAGCAAATTTAATAAACTCGATTTACCAACATTTGGGCGACCTAAAATCACCGTTTTAAGACCAGTTCTAAAAATATTATTTTGGCGACTTTTTTCTAAAAGTTTATAAATTGTTTCACGGGTTTCTTCTAAAAGTTTATAAATTTGTTTTAAATCAATTTCGGTAGTTTCGCTTTCAATCGGAAAATCAAGCGGTCCATGAATTAAACCTAAAATTTGTGTCAATTTGAATTTTAAATCTTCAATTTGGTTTTTCAAGCTTCCATCAAGGCCATTCATGGTCATTTGTAGCAATTTTGCGCTTTTAGCCGAAATTAAATCCATAATACTTTCAGCTTGCAATAAATTCATTTTTCCATTCAAAAAAGCTCTTTGCGCAAATTCACCAGCTTCAGCCATGCAAGCACCATAATGCAAACAAGTTTCAATTAATTTTTGCACAATTAAAGGGCTACCGTGGCAACAAAATTCGATAATATCTTCGCCAGTGAAGCTGTTTGGCGCATTAAAAATTAATAAAAGAGCTTGGTCAAATTTATTTTGTTCTTGGTCAAAAAGCCAATGCAATTCTTTTTCTTTGCTAAAAAATTTTTTATTTATTACTTTTAAAGCAATTTGGTGAGCCTCACGGCCAGATAAACGAATAATACTTAAAGCCCCTCGGCCATTTGGTGAGGCTTGCGCAATAATAGTACTGGTAAAATTATTTGACATTTTATAACTAAAAAAATTTTTAACT
>CANLTT010000021.1 GCA_947494115.1 Candidatus Caenarcanales bacterium | reverse complement strand
AACAGAAATTGTTTATTATTAATATCGCTGGGATAATTCATTGTTAGTTTGTTTTGACGACTCTAACTTTAATTTATCTCAGTTTCTACTTTTTTTCAGACAGCTTCTTAAACCAGCTCAGAAACCTAACCATTCAATTGAAAATGAGGTTACCACGTCTGAGACGGGCAAAAACCATATTATGAGGGTTCCTTTTACTATGGCGACCAATCCAGACGGCATGAATGCAACGAAGACTTTTATAGAACAACTTCCTGGAGATCCAAGCATTAACTCTCTAAAACAACCAATTTCTACTACACCGCTCCAAGTTTCTGGAAGACAAGCCCCTTGGAACTCAGAGTTCCTTGCAGTATCATTTACAGAATATGGTGACCCTATAGAGGCTCAAGTAAATTTAAGGGGCGTACAGGTACTTATAAAGTTGTGGAGATTAATTAACTTGGAGCAAGCCTCAGAGTCTATGATAGACAGTTTAAGACCACCTGAACTGAGGAAGGAATACAATTTTTTTAAGGAGTCTATAACTTCCATTGGATCAGCTGCTTGTCAAAAAGCTGCAACTCTTTATGGTCTAGACGTGTCTGCTTCTGATTTAAGAGGTATACCCCATAGTGCAGAAATTTCACGTGAAAATCCAAATGTTGTACAAACAAAGTGGGAATGTTTGATCCGAGAACAAAGTCAATAGTAACTATTAACGGCGCAATGTAAGCCTAAGGTTTAAGATAATAAAATAGAACAAATCGGGCTGACAGGATTTGAACCTGCGACCTCTCCCACCCCAAGGGAGTGCGCTACCAAGCTACGCCACAGCCCGTTTTTGTTTCTTTATCTTACCTTTAATTATGAGTTTATGACAAAAAAACTGTAAAAAATTTTTTAAAAACGCTGAAACTGAATATATTTTAAAGATTTTTAAATATCTAGAACCGCAATTGAAGAATTTTCCTCAATAAATTTACGGCGTGGCTCAACTTCATCACCCATCAAAATATCAAAAATTAAATCGGCTTGAGCGGCATCTTCAATTTCAACCTTTTTTAAAACCCGTGTTTCTGGATTCATGGTGGTTTCCCAAAGTTGTTCTGGCATCATTTCGCCTAGACCTTTAAAACGCTGAATATGAGCTTTCGGCATTTCGGCCATTAAAACCTGCAATTGGCTTTCATTGTAACAATATTCAATACGGCTTTTATATTCAACCTTGTAAAGAGGCGGCTGAGCAACATAAATATAACCAGAATTAATTAAAGCCCTTGCATAGCGAAAAAAGAAAGTAAGCAATAAAGTTCTAATGTGTGAGCCGTCTACATCGGCATCTGTCATAATAATAACTTTGTGATAACGCACTTTTTTTAGGTCTAGAATATCTTCTTCATTTGGTCTTAAAAGTTCATCACCTTGTGTCGAAAGACCAACAGCCTGAATTAGAGACTGGATTTCGGTGTTTTCGTAAATTTTCCCAATGCGTGCTCTCTCTACATTTAAAATTTTTCCACGTAAGGGCAAAATAGCTTGAATATTACGATTGCGACCTTGTTTTGCACTACCACCAGCCGAATCACCCTCTACTAAATACAATTCGCATTTTTCTGGATCACGTTCAGAGCAGTCAGCCAATTTGCCGGGTAAACCGCTAGAACTTTCAAGCACCGATTGGCGACGGATTAAATTACGGGCTTTTTTGGCCGCTTCACGTGCATTACGAGCCTGAATTGACTTTTGAACAATAAGTTTGGCTTCTTTAGGATTACGATCAAGCCAATTAGTTAAACTATCTGAAACCGCATTATAAACAGCACTTTGAACTTCATTATTTAAAAGTTTAACTTTGGTTTGGCTCTCAAATTGAGGGTTTCTAACCTTAACCGAAACAATGGCAGTTATACCTTCTCTAATATCTTCGCCGAGCAAGGATTCACCCGGTTTAAGCAAATTTTCTTTTTTGGCATATTCGGTGATTGACCGAGTTAAGGCGTTTTTCAAGCCCGTCAAATGCGTTCCGCCGTCTGGATTATTTATATTATTAGCAAAAGCATAAATTGTTTCACTGTAGGTGTCCGTATACTGAAAAGCCGCCTCGACAATTACACCTTCAACTTCGCCCTGAACCGCAATTGGTGGTTTATGTAGAGCATTTTTAGATTGATTTAAATATTCAACATATGTTTTAATGCCGCCTTCATAAAAGAAAATCTCGGTTCTAACCTCTTCTGGATTGCGCTCATCAATAAACTCAATTTGCAAACTAGCATTTAAAAAAGCCATTTCCCGCAGGCGGATAGCCACTTTATCATAGTTTACAGTTGGCATTTTTTCAGTGCCATCTTCGGCAACTTCTTTAAAAACACGGGCATCTGGCCAAAACTGAACCACGGTGCCATTTATATCGCTGGGGCTTACATATTTAATTGGCTCAATTGCACCGCCTACCAAGCCACCCGGATTATGTCCTCTAAATTCGATTTGATGTTTGCTTCCATCACGGCAAACTGTAACCAGCATTCTCTCTGAAACAGCATTTACGCAACTTGCGCCCACGCCATGCAAACCACCAGAAACTTTATAGCCACCACCGCCAAATTTTCCTCCAGCATGAAGCATGGTGAAAACTGTTTCAAGAGCGGAAACACCCGTTTTTTCAACTATATCAGTTGGTATTCCTCGGCCATTATCAGAGACTGTGATGGAATTGTCGGCATTAAGAATAATAGAAATTTTATTACAATGACCCGCTAAGGCCTCATCAACCGAGTTATCAACAATTTCAAAAATGCAATGATGCAAGGCTTTTTGGTCAACACCACCTATATACATTCCAGGGCGTATACGAACAGCCTCAAGACCCTCAAGAACTTGTATTTGATCAGCTGAATATTCTGGTGTTTGCGTGCTACTCAATTTGTTTATTTTTTATGAACTTTATTAATATTGATTAAGTTTAGCAAGCTTTAGAAGAGATGTCTAAATTTTAAAACAATTATTCTCTATCAATTATCAACACACGGTATAAGTGTTATGGTGGTTTTTGTATCTTTTGCTACAACTACGTCGCCATTTTTATTTACTGTCAATGGGGGTTCGCAAGTTATTTCTACTATTTGAGCGTTGAGTTTGCCAATATCAGTAGAATCAAAAAAGATTGAGCTTGGTATGTAATAATACTACTGTGATGCAATGGTGTAAGACTAGATAGAAAGCGTTTTTTAGGTGTTATTGGCCCTCCTTTTAAAACGACTTCATGTCCTAAAAAGCTAAGATCTTTGGGTTTCAGGGTAAGTGTTCATAAAGCTAGGTTGATCTTCGCTGATGGAAGGGTAATAGCTGACGGAACAGAGAAACCAGTGATTGTAAATGGATCCAAAAACTTCCTTGGTGCTACCGCTAATCCTGATACCATAAAACTTTTGTGTCTTTTAAATAATAATAAACTATTGTATATTCACAGCCTATTATTATCAAGAGCAAGCGGGCTAAAGAATTTTACTAAGATTTATATTATTCTTCGCTGGCAACTTCATATTCATAATCTGCGTCTTCTTCGTAATATTCGGTTTCGTCTTCATAACTTACCTTGTAAGAATCTTCGTAATAGTAGGCGGTTTCATACATATCATCTTCGTAAGCAACTGGTTCATAGTCATATTCAGTATAAGCGGCTAATTCGGCTTTAGTAAATTGAGTCGTTTTTGTAGTTTTTTCTGAACTTGGGCTTTTAGCGGTATTTTTATTTTTTGTTTCTTTTGCAATTTCTTTTTTGTTGATTTCTTTGCTTGTGGGTTTGGCTTTTTCTGAGCTGATTTGAGTATTAACAGAGGACAGAGCTTGATATAAAGGTACAAATCTTTTTACGCCAACCAAACGAGACATCCAATATTTATCGGTGTTTATTGGTCTAAGCTCCACGCCTTTAGATGAGCTTGAATGATACATAACCGAATTGCCTTTAGGGTCTTTGCCCCAATACATACCAACATGGCTAACACCGTGTCCAGTATTAAAAAACACTAAATCGCCACGACGGGCTTGGTCTAAAGAAACATTTTGCGCTAAAGAACTATACATAGCTTGACTATTACGAGGCAATGAAGCTTTGTCTACAAGGCTATTAATGACGGTTAAAACCAAACCAGAACAATCGAAAGTCTTGCCATTTGAGCTTCCATAGCCATAATGAGCACCTAAAAACTTGCGAGCAGTATTTTCAAAAAGGCTTTGGCATTCTTTAGAAGAGCCACACTTCAAAATTGGATTAGCCGAAACAGAGCTTGAATAAGCAAATAAGTTTAAGCTTAAAGTCAAAAACACTAATAAGAACTTATTTTGAGTCATTTGCGTATTCATAAAGTTTAAAATTCGTTAATTATGTTAGTTTCTCTTAGCTCAATTTGCAAGTCTAAAATTAAAAAGACTTTATGAAAAACAGACGAAAACCCACTAAATTACTTAGCTAAAGGTTATTCCCTTAAGGTTTTCCCTACCCATTTTTTAAATAAAATTAACTTTGCGCATTTAGACTGAATCGTTTTTGGTAAAAATAGTTTTAATTTTTAAATAAAGATTTTGAAACCAATGATAAAAAGGCCGAGAAGCAGTTTGAGAGAGTGCAGCTAAATCAGCGAGGCAAATAATAAAGGGCGAACCACAACATGGGCAACCAGCGGCAACCGCACCTAAACTAGCATCTGGATTTAGGCCACCAATTAATTTAACCAAACCAATAGATCCGCAAACTTTAGCGGCCAAACCTATAAAACTAATAATTTTTTGCAAATGAGGTTGTGCTTTTTGAGCTGACTCAGAGCAGAATTCCAGAAAAGTATTAAAAGCCGAAATACTAAAAGCCAAAATAAAAGACTTTTGATTGAATGCGGTTAAAGCGTTTTTCCAAGAATTTAACTTAAAAGCACCACCAGACAAAGCACGGCTAATATATAATGCGCTTAAAATGGCCGAAAAAGATTGTATGAACTGAATAAAAAGTTCTTTCAAAAAGTGGTGTTCTTGTTTGTGGTTTTGTGTTTTTAAAGCCTGATTTGCCGCTTCAAATGCAGAATTTGCAAACTTTCCAACCAAATAATTTGTTGTTAAAGAAGCCGCTACAACCACGCCAGCACTAACAATTTGAGAGCGCTGTGGTATTTTAAGCCACTCGAAAGACCCTTTTTGCTGAGGCTGAATTGTTGCCAGAGTTGTCATTAGAAAAATTATTTATACAAAATTAAATATTATTTGCTATTTTAGCTTTTGCTTGCGAAAAAAATTTTTTATGCTAATTTCTGAAATACTTAAGCACGTTTTTAATATTTTTCAAATAGTTTTTTTGCTTTGGATTGTCATGAGCTGGATTCCAGACTTGCAGGGTAATAATTTGTATTTTCAATTGAATAAATTTTTTAATTATATTTTGGCTCCGATCCGCAAAATAATTCCTCCAATTGGCGGCATGATTGATATTTCGCCGATAATTTTGATGTTGTTTTTGCAATTTGTCTTCGGTTTTTTCCATTAAAAACTTAAAAAACTATCGTCTTAACAAAATATTGCATCTCTCTAGTTTTAGTGGTTTTCGTTTTGAACAATGCAAAAGTACCAGACAGACAGCCATTTGGGGATTTATTGTAAACGGCAAATTAGACAAATGTTAAAACTTATTGCAGTGCTAAATTAAATTATTGATTTTAAACCAGCCTTTTGTTAGGTGAGTTTTAATTGTGTGTAAGTTCAAAGTTGAAAGAAACTCCAAAATCAAAATAATTGCCCTACCTCTTCTTTTAATTAAGTTGAATGCATGATTTGTTTAGCTCTTGATTTATCTACAACTAGATTATCAAAGCACTAAACAAAAAATTTATGAAACTGACAGAAGGTGGCATTAAGTTAAGTAATAGACAAAAACTAATCGAAGATAATATTTCTTTGGTTAAACAAATTGTCTCAAGACTTGGTTATTTAAAAGCTGGCGAAATTGAAGAAGAAGATTTAATTAGTTATGGAATCATTGGCTTAATTGAAGCGGCCGATAAATATGAATCCGAAAAAGGTTTTAGTTTTAGAGCCTTTGCCACACCACGCATTAGAGGCTCAATTTATGACCAATTAAGAGCCATAGATAAATTTGGCCGAACTTCACGCAAAAAAATTAAACAGTTTCAGCTTTGTGTACAACAATTAGAGCAAGAATTAAAAGCTTCTCCAAGCAATAAACAAATTGCCGAAAAAATGCAAATTTCTCTAAAAGACCTTCAACAAATACAATTTGAAGCAACTTCCATAACTTTATCTTTAGATGCTTCTATAAGTGATGATTCTGATGATTCATGGGTGGAGCAAATTAGTGATAAGAAATTAAATCCAGCCGAAAATTACGAACAGAAAAACTTTTATGAAAACCTTGCAAAATGTATAGAAACTTTGCCCGAGCGTGAAAAGCTTGTAATTGGTTTATATCATTACCGTAAGCTTACCATGAGAGAAATTGCCAATATTCTAAAAGTTTCCGAATCACGTATTTGCCAAATTCACAATAGAGGCATTTCTTTACTGCGTAGCAAATTGGCGGCTATTTTTGCTTAGATTTCTAAAAAACAGCAATTTGGTTTTTGTCGGCCCAAGCATTTAAAGCCTTATTTGTATTTTCATTCCAAGGCCATAAACATTCTTCACGCAAAGCAAATAAATCTAGGCCTTTGACTTCTTGGTCGCTCCAGCGGGGAAAAACATGAATATGCAAATGCGTAACAATTTCGCTTAAAGTTATCCAATAAACCTTTTTGGCTCCGAGTTGTTCAAGCTCTTGTGCCCAAGTTTGCGCTATTAAAAAGATTTGCGGATTTAAATTATTAAAATTATCGGTAAATTCGGCAGGCGCAATTTGCAAATAACCATTAGTTTGGCCTTTGAGAGCAATAAATTTTTTATTCGTTGGCTTGATTAGAAACGGGTTTTGTATTTGTGTCATCTAATAAATAACCAATTAGTTTTGCTTGATTATAAGATGGATTTTGAATTAAATCGCTTAAAACTTTTTCATTAAGTTCTGCTTGAGGATATTTCGCTTTAACGCTTTCAGTAAGAGATTGCAAATTCAAAGGTTTAATATTATAAGGATCTTCATGCAAAACTAAAATCAAATCGCCTTCTCTATCAGTAATTTCAAACCGATTATAAACTACAATTACTGGCATTCCAAGTTCAACACGTTCAAATAAATCCTCGGAATCGGGAATTTTCATTCGAATACAACCATGAGAAACAAATTTGCCGACTGAGGCTGGCTGATTGGTGCCATGAATGCCATAAACTTGCGTATTATTTTGTTTGCCATGAAAACCAATCCAGCGGGTTCCAAGCGGGTTTTTAGGCCCTGGCGCAATTTTGAGCTGACGATTAAAAGGATTAACCCACCCCGGATTGCGGTCTTTGACTTCGACTTTATATATTCCTTCTGGTGTCATAAATTGCTGAGATTTGCCAACACCAATTGGATATTCTTTTAGTATTTGTTCTTCATTTTTCAAAAAAAGCCTTCTGGCAATTATATCAATTTGAATATAAGGCTCCGCCAGAGAGGGCAAACAAAAAACAAAACTATATAAAACGCAAAGCCAAAATTTCATACTTTAAAAAAGACCAGGATAATAATTAGGTAATTCTAAACCTTTTTCGTTTTTTTCTATTGGCTTATATTCAGCTTGAGGCAAGTTTGGTGTATTTTTGCTTGAATTTGTTTGAATTTCTTTATTTTGTATTTCGGTTGTATTTTCAGGCGAAACTGTTTTTATTTCTTGCTCTTGAACTTGGTTTTGGTCTTGAACTTGGGGTTTTGGAAAGTTTTCTTCAACTGAATTCACTTCTTGCTCTTGAACTTCTTCTCTCGGAGCTAATATTGCTCGATGTGAATAATCGTCTTCGGGTAAACACTCTCTATAATCAGCCTTGAATTCATAATCTTCGTTTTCTTCATAATATTGGTTTTCTTCTTGGCAAGCGCAGTTACAGCCACCATTACAAGCAAAGGCTGGATTAAAAGACAAAAAGATTGAAACTAAAAGAGCTAAAAAATATTTGGTTTTCATGAAATAAAAATTAATTTGAGTAATCGTCTGTACGTTATTGTAGCTTAAATTAGTTTTGTATGCAAATTTTATAAATAATCTTTAAGGTGGCTATAACGTCCTTTAGGCGCGCCAAGAGAAATAACCTTTAGTTTTAAGTTTGGTTTAAAATTAGAGACTCAAATAAATTAAGTTCTTGGCTTTAAATTTATGACAAATATTTTGCACGCACCTTTGCATGTTCACACGGAGTATTCGCTTTTAGATGGAGCCAGCCGTATTTCTGATTTGGTTTCTAGAGCTAAAGAACTTAAAATGCCAGCCCTTGCCATTAGCGATCATGGTGTTATGTATGGTTGTTATGAATTGTTTACAGAATGCCGTAAGGCTGGCATAAAGCCAATTTTAGGTTCAGAAGTTTATATTATTAATGGCGATCACACCGACAAAACAACCCGCTTGCCGCTTTATCATTTGGTTTTATTGGCCAAAAACGATATTGGTTATAAAAACATCACTCAAATAGTGAGCGAAGCGAGCATTAATGGTTTTTATTATAAGCCACGTATTTCTAAAGATTATTTAAAAACGCATGCCGAAGGTATTATTTGCTTAACGGCTTGTTTGGGCGGCGAAGTACCAAATTTGCTTATGAGCGAAAAATACGAAGAAGCCAAAAAAGTTGCCAAGTGGTATCAAGATTTATTTGGTGAAGATTTTTATCTCGAAATTCAAGACCATGGAATACATGAAGAACGCCGTGTAAACAGCCAAATGGTTCAGCTGGCGCAAGAATTAAACTGCAAAGTTGTCGCCACAAACGATAGCCACTACACCTCAAAAGAAGATGCAATTGCCCACGATGCCATTTTATGCCTACAAACTAATAAATTAATTACCGATTTTCCTCGTATGCGCTTCTCGGGGTCGGAGTATTTAAAAGGTGGCCTCGAAATGACAGAGCTTTTTAAACCGCTCGATAATTACAATTTTGTTCGTCAAGCCGTCGAAGACAATACTTTAGAGATTATGGAGAAAATTCAAAATTATCCAACTCTCGAAAACACCTCAGCCAGAATGCCTAAAGCCCCAGTTCCAGAAGGTGAAAACAATGAAACTTATTTGCGCAAATTATCTTATATTAAGGCAGAAGAGCGTTATGGCGAGCTTACACCAGCAGTGCTTGAAAGACTTGAATATGAATTGAAGGTAATTGAAGATTCGGGCTTTGCTGGTTATTTTTTGATTGTGAGCGATTTTATTGCATATGCCCGCCGCAAAAATATTCCCGTAGGTCCGGGGCGTGGTTCGGCGGCTGGCTCTTTAATAGCATATGCTCTTGGAATTACTAATATTGATCCACTGCGTTTTAATTTGCTTTTTGAACGTTTTCTAAACCCAGAGCGCAAATCTATGCCAGATATTGATACAGATTTTTGTATTGAGCGGCGTAGTGAAGTAATTGATTATGTGCGTGAATTATATGGTGAAGATAAAGTGGCGCAAATCATCACCTTTAACCGCTTAACCTCAAAAGCCGTTGTAAAAGACGTGGCTCGTGTAATGAGTTATCCGTATCAGAAAGCCGAAATATTGGCTAAAACAATTCCAGTTATGCGTGGAAAACCCCGAAAGATTGACTGGATGGTGGAAAATCACCCTGAATTTAAAAAGATTTATGAAACCGACGAATTAGCGCATGAATTAGTTGATTTGGCTAAAAAAATTGAAGGCACAAATAAAAGCTATGGCGTTCATGCCGCTGGCGTTATTATTGGTGATATTAGTTTAACCGATGTCGTTCCGCTCACCAAAAGCAAAGAAGGCGGCATTATTACACAATATTCCATGGATCATATGGCTTCTTTGGGGCTTTTGAAGATGGACTTTCTGGGTTTGCGCAATTTAACTATGATTCACAGGGCAATTGACATCATAGCCGAAACCACTGGCCAGCCCCGCATAGACATAGATAAAGTTAGTTTTGATGATCCAAAAGTTTATGAAATGCTCTCTCGTGGCGATTTGGCGGGTGTTTTTCAGCTTGAAACTTCTTCGGGTATGCGTCAAGTTTCCCGTGATATGAAGCCCAGTAGCATTGAAGATATTTCGGCTATTATTGCGCTTTATCGTCCAGGTCCGCTTGATACGGGAATGATTGATGAATTTATTGACCGCAAGCATGGCCGCAAAAAAATTGAATATAAAACCCCTCAGCTAGAGCCAATTTTAAAAGATACTTACGGCACAATTGTTTATCAAGAACAAATTATGCAAATTGCGCAAAGATTAGCTGGTTTTACGCTTGGACAAGCTGATTTATTGCGCCGAGCCATGGGTAAGAAAAAACCCGAAGAAATGAATAAATATAAGCAAATCTTTTTAGATGGTTCTAAAGCTAATAATGTTGCCAAAGAAGTGGCTGAAGAGCTGTTTGAAATGATGGTTGCTTTTGCGGAATATTGTTTTAATAAATCTCATTCGGCGGCATATGCCTTTATTAGCTATCAAACGGCTTGGCTTAAGGCAAATTATCCTGTACAATATTTGACTGCGCTTATGTCATCGGTTAGTGGCGATCAAGATAAAGTGCGTTTTTATATTACCGAGGCTCAGCGTATGGGCATAAAGGTTTTGCCGCCAGATATTAATTTGTCTGGTTTTAGTTTTACGGCTTTCCCAGAGGTTAATGAAATTCGTTTTGGTTTATGTGCCGTTAAAAATGTAGGCGAAGCCGCCGTAGAAGAGATAATTCGTGCCAGACAAGAAAAAGGCCCTTATAGCTCATTAATTGATTTGTGCAAAAGAGTTGATTTGAAAATTTTTAATCGGCGTGGCTCTGAGGCTTTAATTTTATGCGGTGCTTTTGAAAAAATTTCTAATAATAGTCGTCAAGGCCTTTTAGACTCGCTGGATGGTATTTTACGCACAGCCCAAAAAGAAAAAGAAAGAGCTTCGGCGGGACAAACAACTTTATTTGGGGCTTTAGGCGGCACAGTTGAAGGTGAAGAAGAATTTACAGGAATTGAAACCATAAAACCAGAATATCCTAAAGAACATCTTCAGAAGCTTGAAAAAGAACTTTTGGGTTTTTATGTTAGTAGTCATCCACTGGAAGATTCAAGGCAAAAACTTAAATATTTTTCAACACACACTTTAAACGACTTAGCAGAGCTAGCAGACGGAACCGAAGTGGTTGTACCTGTGCTTTTAAGCCAAATGACCAAGCGCATGACAAAATCAAATAAATTAATTGGCATTGGCATTGTTGAAGATATGGTCTCTAAGCTCGAAGTAGTGTTTTTTAGCCGTGTTTTAGATGAAGCTGGCAGTATTTTGCAAGAAGACAATAAACTTCTCATAAAAGGCAAAGTACAAATTAAAAGCGAAGGTGAAACATCTTTATTGGTTGAATCCGTGAAGGCTGTTAATGATTTAAGCTATATGGACTTACAGGTTTCGCCCCAATTAGCCAGCAAAGAAACCGATTGGCAAAGTCATATGATTGGTCTGCGTAATTTGCTTAAGAAATATTCAGGCCCATTACCAATTATTCTTAAGTTGGGCAAAAGCAAAGTGGCGATTGATTCTAAGTTTTGGGTGAATGATTCGGGTGATTTACTAAGAGAAATTAATTCTTTAAACTGGCTTAAGGCTGATTTTAAGCGTTTTTAGTTGAGATTTATTTTTTCAAATCACTGATATAACGCACTCTTTCGTGGTTTTTATTTTTCCAGCTTTCCAAAAAAGACTCTGCAATTTTATGTAATTCTTCTTTTGTTAAAGTCGAATCGCTGATCTGACCGTCTTGAATACGTGCTTCGATTAAGTTTTGAATAGTTTCTTTGACTAAATTTGTATCAGAGGTTTTTAAACTACGAATGGTGGCTTCTACGGTGTCAGCTAACATCGCAATGCCAGTTTCTTTGGAGTTTGGCTTTGGGCCTGGATATCTAAACCCAATATCGTCTTTTAAAGCGGGGTTTTGCTGACAAGCTTTTAAGAAAAAATGGCCAGCTCTTGAAGTGCCTTGATGAGCGGGAATAAAATAAATAATTGGCTCTGGTAAACCATATTTTTGGGCTAAACTTACGCCTTCAGGAACATGGGCAATTATGGCTTGCGCACTTTCTTTCGGTGTCATCTTTTCGTGAGGGTTTTCGCCACCAAATTGGTTTTCAATAAAAATTTGCGGATCGTACAATTTCCCGATATCATGATATAGAATGCCAACTCGGACTAATTCATAGTCGGCTTCAATTTTTTTGGCGGCATCTTGGGCTAAGTCGGCAACCACCAAAGTATGTTCATATGTGCCGGGGGCTTCGTCATGTAATTTTTGCAATAAAGGCTGATTTGAATCAGAAAGCTCTAAAAGCCTAAAGCGAGTGATTACACCAAATAAAGACTCAAGATAAGGCATAAAACTAGAAACTATTAAAGCCGTAATCAAGCCAGACAAGCCCTGAAGAATAATTTCCGAGACACTAAAAGGAATACCTTGAGACAAAAGAGCAATAATCAAAAAAGCCATAATTTGACTAAAACCCAACCACAGCCCTGCCCGAGCTAAATCGGCTCTGTTTTTGGCTTTTTGGCTTAAGAAAGTACCAACAATTACTCCGACAAAAGCGGGCAAAGCCAAAGTTGCATTAATACCTAAAGCTTGCAAACACAAAATACCAAATAAGGTTCCCGCTGAAAAGCCCACCGTCGGTTTAAAAAACAAACCCGTTATTATGGCTACGGCCGCCAAAGGCAAAGTTGTAGGTTTTTTATAAGCAAAGAAGCCTACAAAAGCCGAAGCCACAATCATTAAAAAACAAAGTAATAGCACTTGCCTGAATCCAAGCTGAAATTTCTCGAGTTTAACATATAACCAAAACGAAATTGTAACCAAAAGCGTCATCCAGAAACCTTCCTGAAAAACCTTCCAATTTGGTTCGGCCTGATTTAGGTTTAATTGTTCAATGATTGCAAATTTGTCTCTTGTAATCAATTCACCCGGCTTCAAAATAACACTATTAGCAGGCAAAGTCCTCCAAACTGGTTCAATATTAAGTGCAATGTTTTTTTCGATTAAATCAAGGTTTTCAAGCTGAATTTTCAAATTGGGTTTTAAATTTTCTTCTAAAAGCATTTTTAGAAACAATGCCTCTTCTGGCTGGCTAAGAGAGCTGATTTTTTTTAAGCTATTAATTTCAATTGTGCCCAAATAGCCATAATCTAAAATATTTTTGGACAAAGGCAATATTTGGTTTTTAAGCTTTTTCCATGAGCTATAAGAAAAATTATAAAAATGGTTTTTTACTATAAAGTTTTTTAATTTGGCCGAAAATTCTTTTTTGTTTTTGATTTTTTCAATTTCTTGTTTTACAGCTGATTTGGTTTTAAATTTGTGTTCTAGCTCTGTATAAGCTTGTTGAGCTTCGATTTGCCATTTTTCTTCGGGCAATAAAGACAGTTGTAGAGCAGAATAGTGTTTTTCCCGAAAAGCAAAAAAGTCTTCTAATTCTTGCAAAAAATTGTTTAAAGAGCTTAAAGACTGGGCATTCTGGTTATCGTTGCGAGTTAAATTTGGTTTTTCAAGAAATTTATTTATGGCTTCATTTTTGGCTTTTTCTCTTTCTTCTTCGGTTGATTCCAAGTCTAAGATTGTTTTTTCTTCGATACTTACCAATTTAATTGGGCTTCTTTCTCCAAGTTTAAAAGCTGGCGGTAATATGCATTGATACCAGAGCAAAAAAGCACAAATTGCGCTCACGGCTATAATAATGCAGGTTCCCGCAATAATATTTAATTTGTTATTCTGAGTAATCTTCATTTGATGAGCTTTTCTAAAGCCGCTTCTAAGGTTTTAATTTTTTCTTGTAATTGCCTTTTTTCGTCTTGGCTTACTTCTTTGGCTAATTTTTCTGTATCAATCAGGCTAGGTTTTTTGTTTTTTTCGTTTAACTTCCCTAAAACCATTCCACAAAATCCACCTAAAACCACAAAGGCCGAATCCTGTATAAATTCTAGCCACTTTAGACCATTATGAAATAAAACATCTTGTCCAATTAGGCTCAAACTTACTAAAACCATCAAGAATAAAGTGATTTTGGGTGTTTTCATTTTTATTTAGCTTTTCTCTCAAATTTGCCATTGCTTATAATAACCCGTGTGCAATAAATTTTTAACACAAAACTGAGCCGTTTTTGGAGTTTTCTAAAGCTAAAAATGGGTATATTTTTTTCATGGAATTGTTTAAGCAAAAAGAGCCGCTTCGCATTCTCTCAAAAATTATTCAGCTTTTTTCTCTGACTAAAAACTTAAACAGAGAACAATGGGATATTTTGCAAAAAGACCTGTGGAAGGTGATCGCCAAAGATATTTCGGGTTTATTTGACAAACAACCTTTGGTGCAATTTTGGTCAATAGACCGTTCTAAAGATAATTCGTTTGTTTTAGCGAGTTCTCAGCAATTGCTTGGTTCTTCACTTAAAAACCTCTCTAGGCCAGAGCTTGCCGACAAAGGTTGCATTTTTGACATTAATGAAAACCATTTTTTATATATTCAAATTCCTTTTACAGAGCTAAAAGAAGAACAAAAAATGCTTCTTTGCGCAATTATCGATCATCTTAAGGTTTCGCAAGAATGGCGTGATTCGCTTGAGCATGGCTTTGAAATTCAAAAAAGAATCGATTTATTGCATAAAATTACGGTCTCTATTCGGAGCAGTTTAAATTTATCTGATGTTTTGGCAGTTACCGCTAAAGACCTTGGTGAAAGCTTAAAAGTGAGTCGTTGTTTTATTCGGCGTTATGACCCGATTATACCGGGCAAAGTTTTGGCCACCGAAGAAGAATATACCGAAATTGGCTTTACCAAAGCGGCTGATTTGATTTTTGATTTTGAAAATGAGTGGATGAAAAATTTGTCTCAGCTCACTGAAAAAGCTTTGTCAAATGGTGATGATAGTTTACTTGAATTAGAATCAATTGTTTTATATTATCGTGATGTTGAACAATTGCCAGATCCAGACGGTTTAATTAGTAGTTTGGCTCAAGCGATTGAATTAAAAACCTTTTTGGGCTTTCCGCTTATATATAATGGTGTTATTTTGGGCAGTTTATGTTTTCATCAATGCCATCATGAGCGGTTTTTTCATAAACACGAACTTGAATTTATTCGTCAAGTCGCTGATGAAGCTACGGTAGCCATTATTCACGCTCAAATGTATAGCCACATTCAACAACAAGCTAAAACCGATTCTTTGACTGGCTTGCACAATAAAGCTTCTTTTCATGAATCTTTGCATAATGAAGTAGAAAGAACCAAGCGTAGTGGTGGCGATTTGTCTTTGATGATGATTGATTTGGACTTTCTCAAAAAAGCAAATGATACATATGGCCATTTGGTTGGCGATGAAATGATTAAACTTTTGGGCACTAAACTTAAGCAGGTTTTGCGTCAGGTTGATATAATCGCTCGTTTTGGTGGTGATGAATTTGGAATTATATTGCCAGATACATCGCTGAGTGGTGCAAAACAATTAGGCGAAAGATTAGCTGAAGAAATCAAAGCCGCTATTCATCCAATTGGCGGGCATTTAAGCGCAAGCATTGGTGTAGCGGGCACGCCTTTTAATAAACCAGAAAAAGAACTTTTAATTGAAATGGCCGATAAAGCCCTTTATTTAGCCAAGAAAAAAGGCAAAGGAAGAGCTTGCGCCACGGATGAAATTGAAGAAGAGAGCGCAAATTAAAGCCAAAATAGTTTAAATTAAAGGATGTTTTATAAGTCGGCGGTAGAAATAATGCAAATAGAAAGAGCTTTAATTAGTGTTTCAGATAAAAGTGGTTTACTTGAACTGGCCTTGGCTTTGCAAGCACAAAAAGTGCAAATTGTTTCTTCAGGCGGCACAGCGGCTTATTTGCAAGAAAATAATATTCAAGTGCAAACCGTAGAATCTATCACTGATTTTCCTGAAATGCTAGATGGCCGAGTTAAAACTTTGCATCCTAAAATACATGCTGGCATTTTATTTGACCGTTCAAAACCAGCTCACCATAAAACAATTGAAGAATATAATTTAAAAAAATTCGATTTAATTGTGGTTAATTTATATCCTTTTGAAAACACTGTCAGCAAGCCAGAAACCACTTTTGCGCAAGCTATTGAACAAATTGATATTGGCGGTCCTAGTTTAATTCGCAGTGCGGCCAAAAACCATACAGCCGTAATTGTCTTAAGTTCACCAAGCCAATATTCTGGTTTTTTAGAGCATTTGCAAAATAATAGTTTTAGCCCAGAAACTTTAACACAATATGCCATTGAGGCTTTTAGACTGACTTCTGAATATGATAAAGCGATTTTTAATTATTTAAACGGTTTTAATACTACCGAAAAACTTGAATTAAATTTAGAGAAAGTTCAAAATTTACGCTACGGTGAAAACCCTCATCAGGCTGGCGAAGTTTATAAAGTTTTAAATAATAATATTTATGGTTTAAATGCCCTCAAACAATTGGCTGGCAAAGAACTTTCTTATAATAATTGGCTAGATATTGATTCGGCTTGGGCTTTGATGAATGAATTTGAGCCAGAAATACCAACTTGCGCAATTTTAAAACATAATACGCCTTGTGGTGTTGCGCTCGGAGACAATATTACAGAGGCCTTTGACTATGCTCTTGAATGCGACCCAGTAAGTGCCTTCGGTGGAATTGTAATTGCAAATGGCGCTATTGACAAGGTTTCAGCCGAAAAAATGAATAAATTATTTTTAGAAGTAATTATTGCGCCGAGCTTTAGCGAATCAGCCTTAGAAGTGCTTGAATGCAAAAAAAATCTGCGCTTAATTGAATTAAAGAGTCTAGGCGAAGAAACAAATTGTTTTCAATATCGTAGTATTTTGGGCAATGGCCTTTTAAAGCAAGAATTTGACAATAAACTTTTGATTCAAGAAGAGCTTAAAGTGGTTACCGAATTGCAACCAAGCCCTCAAGACTGGCTAGAGCTTTTATTTGCTTTTAGAGTCGTCAAGCATATACGTTCTAATGCAATTGTTTTGGTAAATGAAAACCGTACGGTGGGGCTTTGTGGTGGGCAAACTAATCGGGTAAGTTCGGTTGAAATTGCTTTAAAACAAGCCTCCGATTTAGCCACTAATTCTGTTTTGGCTTCAGATGGGTTTTTTCCTTTTGCCGACAATATTGACCTAGCCGCTCAAGGCCGCATCAGAGCCATTATTCAACCGGGCGGTAGCATTAGAGATGCTGAAGTTATTTCGGCCGCCAATAAATATAAAATACCAATGGTTTTTACGGGAATGCGCCATTTTAAGCACTAAAGAGAGTTTTGTAGAAAGCAATGAATATTAAACTATTTTCAGTTTTGGTTTATTTCGTTAAGACGTTTAACTTGTTTTAATTATTCATAGATTTTTTAACAGAGGTACAAAGAATGGCAAATGATCCTTTTAACACCAGTTTGGCAAATCCTTTTATCAATCTAAAGAATCCTGTCATGGTGGCTCAAGCTGGAGCAATTAGCTCTCCTGAACCAGAAGGTTTAAAAAGTGTAGGCTCTGCTTATAGAGTTAAAGGCGGTATTATTACTGTTCGTCATGTTATGGACTATACGCTCGATCAAATAGCACAGAAAGATCCTCAGAAGAGAGCGAATTTGAAAGAAACGTTTAATCAAGAAAGCAAATATATTTCCACTTCATTTCGTGGAATCAAGATTGGCCTGGACGGGAAGGAAGATGGAGCAATTTTTGTTCCTGATAGTTTTCTTTCACAAGTTCCCGAGATGTTTAAGTTATTCGAGAGTGAGTCAAATAAAGCACTCGGTTCTGTTGGAAAGCCCTTTAAAGAATCTGATTTTAGCGGGGATCTTAAAGAACAAACTATTAAATCTATTACGGATTTAAAGAGAATTGGTATGACGACAATTGGTGATATTAAAACGCCTGTAAAACCGGGCGACTCTGGTTCTCAACTTGTGAATTCTCAAGGAGAAGCATTATACTCAGCAATAATTGGGGATGGTGGAAATCTGTCCTACTATATTCCCAATAAAACTGGTAGAGACTATGAGTATATGCTCAAAGTAACTACTGGTGCTAGCAACGGCGCAATCAAAGTTGAGGTTGAACCTTTAGGTTGTATGGAAGCTCTGTTGGGCTGTGCATAGTTTTTGTTTCAGGCTTTATTCAAATATTACTTTAGCAAGCGAAAAAATTCTTCTACTTTTTGAGGATCTTTTTGTCCCGCTTGTTTTTCTAAAGCACTGCATAAGTCGATGGCTTGAGGTTTAAAGTTTAAAATAATTTCTTTAATATTATGCAAACCCAAAGCCCCCGCCAGAATTAAAGGTTTTACGGCCAAATTCAAAGCTTTTAAATAAATTTCTTGGCTTAAACTGCTTTGACCCATGCCGTCAATTAAAACCGCTTGCAATTTTTCAGATGGCAATTCTTTAAGTAATTCACAATCTTCTAGTTTCTTTAGCCGCACGGCTCTTATAATCGGCACAGAAAGCAAATTATATAATTGATTTATATATTCGGTGTTTTCGGTTTTGCCATGCAATTGAACCGCCGAGAGCTTACATTGCTTGGCGATTTGAGCAATTTTAAAAATATCTTCATCCACAAAAACACCAATGCGCTCACAAAAAGGCGGCAAGCCATTTATAATTTGGGCGGCCTTTTCGGGTTTTATAAAACGTGGGCTAATTGGCGCAAAAATAAAGCCTAGAGCCTGAGCACCATTTTGATAACAGCTTAAAGCATCTTCTAAGTTGGTAATTCCGCAAATTTTAACTCTCATAAAAACTTAGCCTAAAACAAAAAATTATGAAAAACAAACCCTCGGCTTGCGCCGCTCCCTTGACAGATATTGTGATAAAAGTCAAGAGAAAAAAGCAAAATTTTTGTAATTTGGATTAAATTCTTCTCCAGAATTTAAAACACCATAAACAAGCTTCAAAAGCTTAGCCATACACG
>CANLTT010000020.1 GCA_947494115.1 Candidatus Caenarcanales bacterium | reverse complement strand
TTAGCTTTAAAATAATCTTGTTTTACACCTTGCCCATACTCATACATAATGCCCAGATAACCACAACCATTACTTTCACCACCATTGCAAGCTTTTTCATAGAACTCTTTAGCTTTAAAATAATCTTGTTTTACACCTTGCCCATTGTTATACAAAGCACCCAAATTATAACAACCCCTAGCATATCCACCATTGCAAGCTTTTTCATAGAACTCTTTAGCTTTAAAATAATCTTGTTTTACACCTTGCCCATTGTCATATAAAACACCCAAATTATAACAACCCCCAGCATATCCACCATTGCAAGCTTTTTCAGAGAACTCTGAGGCTTTAAAATAATCTTGTTTTACACCTTTTCCATTAATGTACAAAAGACCTAAATTAAAACAAGCTCCAGCATTTCCACCATTGCAAGCTTTTTCATAGAACTCTTTAGCTTTAAAATAATCTTGTTTTACACCTTGCCCACTGTTATACAAAGCACCCAAATTCGAACAACCGCCAGCATCTCCGCCATTGCAAGCTTTTTCATAGAACTCTTTAGCTTTAAAATAATCTTGTTTTACACCTTGCCCGTTCATATACAAAACACCTAAATTAAAACAACCCTCCGCTACTCCATTATTACAAGCTTTGGTGCAAGCTATGACATTCCCCTCTGCGCACAAAGAAAAATCATCAGCTGAAACATCTTTTGCAATAAATACAGAAAAAAACAAAATGGAACAAAATAATAATAGGGTATTTCTTAATTGCATAATTTAAGCCTCTCTCAAAGGGTTTTATTTATTAATAACTCATTATTCCACAAAGTGGCTTTTAAAGACAGAAAGACGAGAATACTCTTTTTAAATAAGTAATTTGCCTTTAAGTTAGTTTAAAGTTCATCTACCGCAACTAGACGGATTTTGGATCGAGCTATTACCAAATAGTTTGAACCTGAGTATAATCAATAATTTTCTGATCGGAAGTAACTAAAAAACACCCATAACGCCTTGCCATCGCCACAATAATACGATCTGCGGGATCTTTGTGAAAATCATCTGGTAATTGAATACTATTTATTAAATCAATGGGATTAATTGATTCAATAGTTACAGCCAAGTATGTTTGAGTTTTTTCATACCAAGCATTAATTTCCATTGGCAAAGTTAATTTTCCGATACGAGCTTTAAGAGCGATTTCCCAAACAGATATTGCTGATACTCTTAAAGACTTTTGAGGTTCAAATTCTTCAATGGCAATTTTAGCTTTAGACGATAACTTATCGGGGCTGTGCATATACCAAAACCATGCTTGTGTATCCAGAATTATCATGAATTAGCCACCGTTTCCCACAAATCTTCCATTGGTTCATTAAAATCATCACTCATTGAAAAAGGTAAACCTCTTAATGAATATTCTTTTTGCAGAAAAATATATGGATTGAGCTTTGCAACTGGTTTTCCGTGCCTTGTAATAATTACTTCTGTTTCCAAACCTTGTTCTAGCCCATCTATCAGCTCTGGAAGATTGGCTCTAGCTTCGGAAATATTAAATTGTTTTGTCATAATTTACTACTTTGTACAGAATAATTGTACACTTGCTTAGAATAAAACGAAAAAATAGCAAAACAACTTAATAATCTCGGTTTTAAAACCCGTCAGTGAGTAAGGGCAAATGCATGAAAAATTTTGGGTTGAATTGATTTTTATTTGTAATTTAGATACCTAAAGAATTTATTTTTGCTTGAGTAGTTTACTTTTAGAATTGCTTTAATATTTGCGCAAATTCTTCTTTAAATAATTCTTTAGAACGGTCTGTATTGCCAAGTATAAACAATTTTTCTTTTTCTTTAATCAACCAAATTACTCTTTTAGAGCCAAAAGCCATTAGAACCCCACAAGTTAAAATACTCATACCAATTATCATTAAACCATCACCCGGACTATATTTATATTGCAAACCCGTTTGGGCAAAAGCTCCTATAAACTTTAATTTTATTTGCCCAATTTGAGCTTGCTGATTTGGTGATAATAAAGCTAATAAGTTTAAGTTTTTTTGTATATTTTGAGGCTCAAATTGGCCTTTAACCGCAATTAATTGCAATTTAGAAGAATTGGCTGGTAATAAAAATAAAAGCCCTAAACCTTTTTGTAGCGGGCTAAAAGCGATTTCGGAATTTGTATTTTTTAATTTATCTAAATCAAGTTCAAAGTTTTGTTCATTCAGTTTTAAGCGTAAAATCCTCTTCCAATCAGCCTGATAAAAATCAATTCCTTTAAAACTAATTGGATGATTAACCGAAACTTCGCCAAAGGCAAGCTCTTTATTATGCTTAGAAAAAAACTTTAAATTTGTTTTCCATTGCTTTGGGCTTTCATCTTGATAATTTAAACGTTCAGTTTTCCCAAGCTTAACTTCAAATTCGGGGCTAAAACCTAGCCAAAAAGGTGCATGAAAAATTTTTGAAGTTTGCACTCCAGCAGAAGAACGTGCACTATTAGCTTGATTTGAAATTATAAAACGCTCGTTTGGAATGCCTTGGATAATGCCATTAAAACCAAAAAGCAAACTAATTAAAGCTCCAAGCATAGTTGTTAAAATGCCAATATGCGTAACCGAAGCGGCTAATCGATGAAAAGCTCCTTTGCGCAAAACTGCTGAATTGCCAGAATTATCAATTTTAATTTGCCAATAATTCTTTTTACAAAAAGCCAAAATCGGCTCCCACTGGTTGGTTTGTAAAAAAGCACAAAACTCACAATTTAAACTATGACTTTGCTTTAAAAAATTAGGCCAATAAAAAGCTTTGCGTGCTCTTGGAAAAACCCTTAAAAAGCTTACACTGCACAAGTTTAGGCCAAGCAAAAACAAAAGTGCAAAATACCAATAAGAATGAAAAACATCATTTAAACCTAAAAAGCGCAAAAGTTCATAATTTTCTTGGCCAACTTTCTCAATTAAAGCGGTGCGCCCAATCAAAGGTTCCTGCGGTAAACAGGTTGCAAGCACAATTATTAAAGCTAAACTTATAAATAAGCCGATTGCAAGCTTAAGACTAGCCAGTTTTTTGAATATTTTATTTAGCAAATTTTTTTGATTTTGGCTTAAATTTAATTTAACAGCTTTTGTAATTCTTTATTAAAGTCAATTATTAGTTTTTGCCAATTGAGCTTTCCTTCGGCTACTTCATCAAGGTT
This sequence comes from Candidatus Caenarcanales bacterium, assembly GCA_947494115.1. Lineage (GTDB taxonomy): Bacteria > Cyanobacteriota > Vampirovibrionia > Caenarcaniphilales > Caenarcanaceae > CANLTT01. The sequence goes on along the minus strand of CANLTT010000020.1, from coordinate 15,974 downwards.
TTCTTCAAGATGGCTTGTAAATTTGTAATCCATCCAAGAATTTCCAAATTTTTTAAAAAGTATTTCCACTAAAGCTTCTCCAATTGGTTCGGCTATAAATTTTCTTTTATCTTCTTTTAAATAGCCCCGTTTTTGAATATTTGCCATAATACTTGCATATGTAGAAGGCCGCCCAATGCCGTATTTTTCGAGTGTGCGAATTAAAGTGGCTTCGGTATAACGAGAGGGTGGCTTGGTTTTATGGGGCGAAGCCTTAATTTCGGATAAATTTAATAAACTATTTTCTTTCACTTCTGGCAAAAGAGGCATTTCTTCTTCAGTGTTTTCTTCTTTATCTTTATGCGTTTCAGCCGCCGAGCCAGTTAATTTTGTCCAACCATCAAAAACAATTTGGCGACCAGCTGCTCTAAATAAGCCTTTGCCATTTTTGATTTCAATTGTATTTGTATTATAAACCGCCGCCGACATCTGACAAGCCACAAATTGAGTCCAAATAAGTTTATAAAGTTCTAATTCTTCTTTACTTAGGCTTTTGAGCACAGTTGGTGTATTTTTGACATTGGTGGGTCTAATGCATTCATGAGCCTCTTGGGCATTACCGCCTTTGGCTTTAAATATATGCGGTTTGGCTGGCAAATAATTGCTCTCAAAATTTTGTTCAATAAATTCACGTACCGCTTTTAAGGCTTCATCACTAATAGTTGGCGAATCTGTACGCATATAAGTTATGGCGGAGTTTTCATAGAGCTGTTGTGCAATTTTCATGGTTTTTTGAGCATTCCACTTTAGGCGCACGCTGGCCGCTTGTTGCAAAGTGCTGGTTATAAAAGGCGGAAAAGGATTTTTATTTTGTTTTTCTTTTTTCTGCGAAATTACCAACCAATCGCCTTTTTCAAATTCAGCAATTAAATCATCTGCTTGTTTTTTGGTGCTAATTATAATTTGTTTATTTTCTTTGCCCTCTTCAATCGAAGAAACTAAGGTTTTTCCATCTAAATTAATAAGCTCTGCCCAAAAACTATTCTCTTTACTGTGGTCTGTATTTAGAAAAGCCTTGATGCGGTAAAAAGTTTGTACTTTAAAATCACGAATTTCTTTTTCACGCTCTACAACCAAGCGCACAGCCACCGACTGTACACGACCAGCACTAGTGCCAGCATTTTTAGCCGCCCATAAAATCGGAGAAACCTTAAAACCAACCAAACGATCGAGTGCACGGCGGGCTTGTTGAGCATTAACCAAATTTGCATCTACTCTACGAGGGCTTTTAATCGCTTTTATAATGGCAGTTTTGGTAATTTCAGTAAAAGCAATTCTTTTTATTTTAGGCCAATTTTTTTCACCCAAAATCAGGCCAACATGCCAAGCAATCGCCTCACCTTCCCGATCCATATCCATTGCTAAATAAATTTCATCCGCTTTACTTGCCAAACTTTGCAGATTCTTTATGGTGCTTTGTTTGTCTGGTGAATTTATATAATTAAGCTTAACCCCATCAGAAGAGATACTAATGCCTAATTCTTTAGCGGGCAAGTCTCTGATATGTCCAATTGAAGCACTTACCTGCCAGTCTGGATCAAGAAAAGACTTTATTTTTTTGATTTTTCCCGGACTTTCAACAATTAAAAGTTTCATAAATTCAAAAAATTTAAATTATTTACAATTATTTTTAAGTAGCCTTAGTATAGCAAACTACTACAATTCATGGGTTAAGCCAGAGTTTAAAGTTTTTTACAAACACAAATAAAAATAAACTTTTTTTAATAAAGGCCTTTTCTTTTGACAAAAACCTATTTCTCTGATTAAATAATTAGTGTTTGGTGTACAAGCAGTCGGAAAACACCCGTTCCCATACCGAATACGGCCGTAAAGACGACTAGCAGCGACAATACTTGAACTGAAAGGTTCTGGGAAGATAGCCATATGCCAAGCATTTTTTTTAGGTTCTTTTTTAGAGCCAACCTTTTATTTCAGCTAAAGCAAAGTTTTTACAAATAGTAATGATTATAACAAATTAATTATTTTAATTATCTTGACTAAAGATTAATTACTTTGTACAATATAGACTCTTGTAAAATAACAAGTCGCAAGTAACTTGAAGATTTTGAGCCGAAAAATTTTAATCTCTGGAGATCTAAATGACTAATATCACAGACAAGCGAATTCGCCCACACGCTTCATATGAATTCGATCAACTTCGCTGGTCCACTTTGCCAGATTTGGCCGAAATTCAGAAAAACTCTTTTGAATGGTTCTTAAAGGAAGGTTTAGCCGAAGAATTAAAGGCCTTTTCTCCAATTCGTGATTATACGGGAAGACTAGAGCTTTATTTTTTACATGACGATTATATTTTCGAAGAACATACCGAAGACAAAAAGGCTAAAACGCCCGCTGAAGCAAGAGAAAACGACCAAAGTTACACTAAAAAGTTTTATGCTAATGTACGCCTTGTAGACCGTGAAACTGGTGAAGTCAAGGAATCTAGAATGTTTATCGGTGAAATTCCGATGATGACAGAAAAAGGCACTTTCATTATAAATGGTGCAGAGCGTGTTGTGGTCAGTCAAATCACTCGTTCACCAGGTATTTATTATAAGCGTGAAACTGATATAAACGGTAAAAGAACTTTTAATGCTACTTTAATTCCGGGGCGTGGTGCTTGGTTAAGGCTTGAAGGCGATAATAATGATTTGATTATTGTGCGCATTGACAAAAACCGTAAAATTTATATTACAACTTTATTAATTGCGCTTGGCTATTCCAGAGAAGAAATTCCTCGTTTGTTTCATCATGGTGAATTTCTTGAGAAAACTCTCGAAAAAGATCCAGTGCAAAACCGTGAACAAGCCTTAATCGAAATTTATAAAAAGCTTCGTCCAGGTGATCCACCAAGCGTACAAGGTGGTTTTCAGGCTCTACAATCTCGCTTTTTTGATGAAAAACGTTATGACTTAGGCAAAGTTGGCCGTTACAAGATTAATGGTAAATTGGCCTTAAACATACCCGACACGGTTACTATTCTTACACGTGAAGATATTGTTGCCTCCACAGATTATCTTATTGATTTGTACTATGAAATTGGTGGCATTGATGATATTGACCACTTAGGTAATCGCCGTATTAGAGCTGTCGGTGAATTATTACGTGATCAATTTAGAGTTGGTTTAAACCGTTTAGAACGTATTATCCGTGAAAGAATGACATTGGCTGATGCCGATACTTTGACACCTTCCAGTCTTTTAAATCCTAAGCCTTTAGTTGCCGCTATTAAAGAGTTTTTTGGTTCAAGTCAATTGTCTCAATTTATGGATCAAACCAATCCATTAGCCGAACTTACCCATAAACGTCGTCTTTCTGCTTTGGGGCCTGGTGGCTTAACCCGTGAGAGAGCTGGTTTTGCGGTGCGTGATATTCACCCTTCTCATTATGGACGTATTTGCCCCGTAGAAACACCTGAAGGCCCAAATGCTGGCTTAATTGGTAGTTTAGCAACATATGCACGTGTAAATAAATATGGCTTTCTTGAAACACCTTACCGCAAGATTGTGAATGGAAAGGTAACTTCAGAGATTGTTTATTTATCGGCTGATGAAGAGGATTTATACCGTGTTGCTCCGGGTGATATTCCTTTTGATACTGATGGTAACTTAATTGGTGAACTTATTCCAATTCGTTACCGTAATGACTTTTTAGCTACTCCAGCCAATCAAGTTGATTTTATGGCGGTTAGTCCTGTGCAAATTGTTTCTTTAGGAACGGCTTTAATTCCTTTCTTGGAACATGATGATGCTAACAGAGCTTTAATGGGCGCAAATATGCAACGTCAAGCTGTGCCACTTTTACTTGCAGAAAGACCAACAGTTGGAACTGGCCTTGAAAGACAAGTAGCTCGTGATTCTGGTATGTGCGTGATCTCCCGTGGTAAAGGCTTTGTGAAGTCAGTTTCTAGTAATCGTATTCAAGTTCAATATGAAAGCGAAAATTTCACAACTACTTATCAACTGGGTAAATTCCTTCGTAGTAACCAAGATACTTGTGTTAATCAGCGACCAATCGTCAAACCCAATGACAAAATTGTACCCGGTCAAGTTTTGGCTGATGGTCCTGCTTCGCAACAAGGTGAATTAGCTTTAGGCAAAAATCTCTTAATCGCCTTTATGCCATGGGAAGGCTACAATTTTGAAGATGCGATTTTGCTCTCTGAGAAGTTGGTACAAAATGATGTTTATACTTCTATTCACATTGAAAAACTTGAAATAGACGCTCGTTCCACAAAATTAGGCCCAGAAGAAATTACCCGTGAAATTCCTAATGTTTCGGAAGAATCACTCAGACATTTAGATGATGATGGTGTTGTTCGGGTTGGCTCAATGGTGCGTTCTGGTGATGTTTTGGTTGGTAAAATTACCCCTAAAGGTGAATCAGATCAACCGCCAGAAGAAAAATTATTGAGAGCGATCTTTGGAGAAAAAGCCCGTGATGTGCGTGATAATTCTCTAAGAGTACCTCATGGTGAGGGTGGACGTGTAGTTGGTGTTCATGTTTTAGACCGCCTTAAGGGTGATGAATTACCACCAGTTGCCAATAAAATGGTAAGAGTACATTTAGCCCAAAAACGCAAAATCAGGGTTGGCGATAAAATGGCTGGCAGACACGGAAATAAAGGTATTGTTTCACGTATTTTGCCGATCGAAGATATGCCTTTTATGCCAGACGGAACCTCTGTTGATATTGTTTTAAACCCACTTGGCGTACCTAGCCGTATGAATGTGGGACAGGTTTATGAAACAATGCTTGGTTTGGCTGGTTATTTGCTTGGTGAGAGTTATGAAGTTTCGCCTTTTGATGAAATGTATGAAGAAGAAGCTTCACGCAATTTAGTTTTAAGTGAAATACGCCGTGGTAAAGAAAAAACTGGCATTGACTGGATTAGTGATGATGGTAAAGTTTATTTGATTGACGGTAGAACTGGCGATCCTTTTGAGCAACCAGCCACTGTAGGCCGCATGTACATGATGAAGCTGGTGCATTTGGTTGATGATAAAATGCATGCTCGCTCTACTGGCCCTTATTCACTGGTTACTCAACAACCACTCGGCGGAAAAGCCCAATTTGGTGGACAAAGACTTGGAGAAATGGAATGCTGGGCTTTGGAGGCATATGGCGCTTCTTATAATCTTCAAGAAATGCTTACGGTAAAATCAGATAATGTCATTGGCCGTAGCCGTGTTTATGAGGCAATTGTCAAAGGTCAGAGTTTACCACCACCCGGAATACCTGAATCCTTCAAGGTTTTGGTTTGTGAATTACAAGCTTTGGGTCTTGAAATGAGGATTATGGGAACAGATGCCAATGGTGAATTGCAAGAAATTGATGTAAAAATTAATGAAGGCATGGTTTTGGCCGCTCCATATGGTAAGCAAAGTATGTTGGCCGCCCTTGCTCCCAATATCTCAGAAGAGACTGAAGTAGATGAGAAATTTATAAAATTAGTTGGCGAAGCTTTAGAAGAGTAAACTGTTAAGGAGAAAATATTTTTATGGAAACGGCTACCCCTGAATATTCAACGAATGAATCGGCCACTTTGGCTTTTGACTTGATTCAAACTCGTATTGCCTCTCCTGAAGTGATTAAGCAATGGTCTTTTGGAGAAGTGAAAAAAGCAGAAACCATCAATTACCGTACTCTTGCCCCTGAAAGAGAAGGTCTATTTTGCCAGAAAATTTTCGGCCCTGTTAAGGACTGGGAATGTGCTTGTGGTAAATATAAACGTATTCGCTATCGTGGCATTGTTTGCGAAAATTGTGGAGTGGAAGTTACAGAATCTCGGGTGCGCCGTTACCGCATGGCTCATGTCTCCTTAGCATCGCCAGTTGTACATATTTGGTATTTAAAAGGAATTCCAAGTTATTTAAGTTTGCTCCTTGAGGTTTCATTGCGTGATTTGGAGCAAGTTGTTTATTTCAACTCTTATATTGTTACCGATCCCGGAACGGCTGAATTAAAATCGGGTCAATTATTATCCGAAGACGAATATGACGAGTTGTCGCAAAAAACCGATATTCAATTTGAGGCTGAAATGGGTGCAGAAGCTATGCTTAAGCTTTTGAACAAATTAACCCGTGTTGAATATGAATTTCCAGAGGCTTCTCGCTTTGGTCGTGGCAAAGTCCTTTCTATGGCGGGTTTAGAAGAATTGGTTAAATCCTTAAAAGAAGAACTCAAGCGCGATAAATCCACGGCTCAAAAAAGGGTTAAGCTCATTAAAAGGCTACGCTTAGTTGATAAACTTTTAAGCTCGAAAATTGATCCAGCTTGGATTATTATGGATTTATTGCCAGTTTTGCCCCCAGATCTTCGTCCGATGGTTCAACTGGATGGTGGCCGTTTTGCAACCAGCGATTTGAATGATTTATATCGCCGTGTAATTAATCGCAATAATCGTCTCATTAAGCTTAAAGAGATGCATGCACCCGAAATTATTATTCGTAATGAAAAGCGTATGCTTCAAGAGGCTGTGGATGCCTTAATTGATAATGGCCGTCGTGGGCGAGAAGTGGTTGGAAGCAATGGCCGCAGACTTAAATCGCTCTCTGATATTATCGAAGGTAAACAAGGACGTTTCAGACAAAACTTGCTTGGCAAGCGTGTAGACTATTCTGGCCGTTCTGTAATTGTTGTTGGTCCTAATCTTAAGCTCAATCAATGTGGCGTTCCAGCTCCGATTTTGCTTGAATTATTTAAACCATTTATTATTGAAAAGCTCATCAAAAAAGGCTTAGCACCGAATATTAAGACCGCCAAGAAAATGATTGAAAATGGCTTAACGGTGGTTTGGGAAACACTCGAAGAAGCTATTAAAGACCATCCAGTGCTTTTAAATCGTGCTCCTACTTTGCACCGTTTAGGTATTCAGGCTTTTGAACCCGTTTTGGTTGAAGGCCGAGCTATTCAATTACACCCTCTAGTTTGTGCCTCTTTTAATGCTGACTTTGACGGAGATCAGATGGCTATTCACGTGCCTCTCTCAATTGAAGCTCAGGCTGAAGCTAGAATACTTATGTTGGCTTCGAATAATGTGCTTTTACCCGCTACAGGTCAGCCATCTATTGTTCCAACCCAAGATATGGTTTTAGGACTTTATTATTTAACCGTAGACAGACCTGATGCCGCTGATGCAACGACCTGTAAAGGTGCTGGTACTGTTTTCGGAAACTGTGAAGATGCTCGTGCCGCATATGAAGCGGGATTATTGCATTTGCATGCTCGTGTCAAATTGCGTCTTAACCCCGGAGAATTTATTGAAACCACTCCTGGTCGAATTATTATCAATCAAGCCATTCGTTCAGTTCTTTCTCAGAGCCTAGGCAAAGCCACTTTTAAATTTGTGAATAAGCAGATGAGTAAAAAAGAACTTAGCATGCTTTTAATTGAAATTTATGAAGAGTATGGAACCTCGCCCACGGCTGAACTTGCTAATCTTCTCAAAGATATTGGTTTTCATTACTCAACCAGAGCGGGCATTACAATTGGTATCGAAGATTTAGATGTGCCAGCCGTGAAAAAAGCCATGATTGCAGAGGCTGAAGCGCAAATTACTGAAGCAAAAGAATTGTTTGAGCGTGGCGAAATTACTGAAGTAGAGCGTTATAACAGAGTAATTGATACTTGGTCAGAAACCACTGAAAAATTAACGCAAGCGGTTATTGATAATTTTAGTCGCCTAAATCCAGTTTATATGATGGCTTTCTCTGGTGCTCGTGGTAATATTTCTCAGGTGCGCCAATTGGTGGGTATGCGTGGTTTAATGGCAGATTCACAAGGTAAAATTATTGACCAACCAATTAAATCTAATTTTAGAGAGGGCTTAACCGTAACCGAGTATATTATTTCTAGTTATGGTGCTCGTAAAGGGATTGTAGACACAGCTTTAAAAACAGCCGACTCTGGTTATTTGACTAGACGTTTGGTGGATGTGGCTCAAGATGTAATTATTCATGAAGATGATTGTGGTACCGAAAGAAGCATTATTTTGCTCGCAATCAAAGATCGGGACAAAGATGTTTTGCCGCTTGAAAGAAGGCTATTTTCGAGAATGTCGGCTGAAAATATTTTGCACCCAGAAACACAAGAAATTATTTGTGCTCGTAATCAGGTTATAACTCGTCCACTGGCTAAAGTTATTGTAACTGCTGGTATTAAACAAGTTAAAGTACGTTCGGCTTTGACCTGTGATAGCACTCGGGGCGTTTGTGCTAAATGTTATGGTGCAAGCTTGGCTACCAATAAACCCGTTCCAGTCGGTGAAGCCATTGGTATTATTGCCGCACAGTCAATTGGTGAACCCGGTACACAGCTCACAATGAGAACCTTTCACACTGGAGGAGCTGTTGCTGGTACTGGTGCACGTAAAGCAATTAAGGTTTCTAAGGCGGGCACTCTAGTTTATGATGAAATTACAACTCGTGAAACTAGAACAAAATATGGTGAAATGGTTCATCAAGCCTTAAAAGAAATGACGGTTGAAATAGCTGGTGAAAAAATCAAAGTGCCCAATGGTGGTTTGATTAAATTCCCGTCTAATTCAAATCTTAAAACTGGTCAGGTGATTGCTGAATATACTGAAACTTCTTCTAAGCTACTTACCGAAAAGGCTTTCAAAGATATTTTATCGGCGGTTTCTGGACAAATTGTCTTTAAAGACTTTGAAGTGGACGAAAAACAAGATCGCTTCGGTAATATTTCACGCTCTTCTAATCAAAGCGGAACCATTTGGGTTATGGAAGGTCAAGTTTATTCTTTGCCTGCTGGCTCTGAGATCGTGGTAGAAGATGGCAAGCAAGTTGAAGCTGGCACCATTTTAAGCGAAACAAATACCTATTGTGAACACTCTGGTGTGGTGCGTTTTTCAGAAGAAATTGAAGTAGAAATTGGGGAACATGATGATAAGCCTTTTAATAAGCTTGTCAAAGGCAAAGATATAAATATTGTAATTGCCTCTATAGAACCAGCCAATGCCACTCTGGAGCAAACTCAACAAGGTGGTTATTGTTGGAATGTTCAGGAAAATGAAAAATATTTACTAAAGGTTCAGCCTAATGAATTGGTCGAAGATGGCACAATTTTGGCAGAATTAATTTCTAGTGATATTCAAAAAGTAACTTGTAGCGGTGAAATTCGTTATGCTGAAGATCTAGAAGTTGATGAAAAGCGTATTTTAAGCTCAGGTCAAACTGGCACAATTTATTTTATTCCCGAAGAAATTCATTCTATTAGTAAAGATATAAGTTTGAAATATGTCGAAAATGGCGAAAAAGTTACGGCTGGACAAGAAGTTGTCAAAGATGTAATTACTCGCATTGACGGTATTGTTGAACTGAAAATCGAAAATGATATTATCCACGAGGTAATTATTCGCCCTGGAGAAGTTTATGATTTGGAAAACCCAGATGATTTAACAATTGAAGATGAATCTATTGTGCAGGCTGGAACCGAAATTATTCCAAATGTTAAAGCCGATCGCAAGTCTTTAATCAGCTTAATGGCCGATGAAGAAACTGGCGAAGTGAAAATTTTTGTGCGCCCAATCCAAGAATTCAAGATTGAACCACATAATGTTACTCTCAAGACCGATGCCTCGGATGACTTTATTAAAATTGTGCCCGTAACGCAAATTCTTTACAAAAATGGCGATCGTGTGCGTAATCTTGAAGGTGGACAATTAACCAGAACCAGTTTAATGCTCGAAATGGCTGATGATCTGAAGCTTTTGAAAGGCCATTTAGAATATAAAGGTGCCAATAAGCTAGCGATTATGGTTCAAGACACCATTTTATTACGCCGTGAAAGCGAATCAAGTACAACTTATTTATTGGTTAATGAAGGCTCTGTGGTTAAAAACGGAGATGCGATTGCCAAAACTCAAGTGCTGGCTAATTCACCTGGTGAAATACGTTTAAGCTTAAATGATGAACGCAAATTACTTTTAATCACCAAAGATCACCTTTATTTGGAGTCTTGTAAGCCAAATTCCAAGTTTGCGGCGGGCGAATACCTCAAAAAAGGCGATTTTCTTGATGAGGATCGAAGCATACAAGCCGAGTATTCTGGGCAAATTGTTGCTTTGCAAGATAATACAATTATTATTCTGCGTGGCCGTCCTTACTTAATTAGTGCAAATACCCAATTGCAAGTTGAATCTGGAAGCTTGGTGCAAAGGGGAGATCAATTAGCAACTCTCATTTTTGAACAGCAAAAAACAGGTGATATTGTTCAAGGTTTGCCACGTGTAGAAGAATTGCTTGAAGGTCGTAAGCCTAAAGAATCGGCAGTTTTATCACCTATGGCGGGCAAAGTAAAAATTGAAACACTAGGTAGCGGTATTGGCGATTATAAATTAGTTGTAATTGGTGAAAATGGACGCATTGAAGTTGAAATTCCGCCTGGTCAAAACTTGCTGGTAGATGATGGCCAAGAAGTTGCTTTTGGTGAACCTTTAACTGATGGCGTTATTAATCCTCATCAAGTGCTTGAAGTGCTTGGACAAGAAGTCGTACAACTTCACCTAATCAATGAAGTTCAGCAGGTTTATTGTAGTCAAGGTGTCGAAATTTCAGATAAACACATTGAAGTTATTGTGCGCCAAATGACCATGAAAGTTAAAGTTGAAGATCCTGGTGATACTATTTTCTTGCCGGGTGAATTGATTGAACTTGCTGAATTGCAAAGAGCCAATGAAAAAGTCAAAGAAGAAAATGGCGAAGAGGCTACTTATAAGCACGTTTTACTTGGTATTACTAAGGCGAGCTTAAATACTAAGAGCTTCATTTCGGCCGCTAGCTTCCAAGAAACAACACGTATTTTGGCTGAAAGCTCACTCGAAGGCAAATCTGATGAACTTAGAGGCTTAAAAGAAAATGTAATTGTCGGTAAATTGATTCCAGCTGGAACTGGTTATGCCACCAAATTACGCCGCCAGAAAGAAAGAGAAAATAACTTCGTTGAAGCGAATGTTCAGGCTTATACTTATTCACAATCCTAACTAAACTCTTAAACTCCTCTTGGGTAAAACTAGGAGGGGTTTTTTGTTCAGGTTTGAAGTTTTTTCACAATCCTAATCAAATGGTCAAACTCCTCTTGGGTAGAACTACGAGGGGTTTTTGTTCAGGTTTGAAGTTTTTTCACAATCCTAATCAAACGGTCAAACTCCTCTTGGGTAAAACTACGAGGGGTTTTTTGTTCAGGTTTAAGTTTTTTCACAATCATACTCCTCTTGCGCAATAGTAGGAGCATTTTAAGCTTTTACTTTTTTTAAGCTTTTAAACAATTGTTCGAGCAAGTCGAGTTGTTCTGATGTGTTTAGCTCTGTAATTTTGACCAGAATTTTGGCGGTTTCCGCTCCCTGAAAGCTAATTGCCAAACGGTCTTTTAGCCAATTTGGAATTTCATTTTGAAGGTTTTTCCAGTGGGCAAAATTTATTTTCAAATTCAATTCAAGCAAATTACCCATTGGCCGAATTAAGCCATTAATGCCGCATTGATATGCCAAAATGCGCAAATTAACAATAGTAATTAATTCGCAAACTGGCTCTGGTAAAGCTCCAAAACGGTCTAGCCATTCTTCTTTTAAACTATTTAATTGCAATAAACTATTTACTTCAGCCAAGCGTTGATATTCACGAACTCTTTGCAAATCATCTTCAATCCAGTCAATCGGAATATAAGCATTAACTTTAAAATCTAGCACTGGTTTTTCTTCAAGCGAAAGAATGCGAGAAGAAGTTTTGATCGGTTCGCCAATGCCTTGTTTTTCTTTTAGTTTGGCAATCGCCTCATTTAACATTTCACAATAAAGCTCAAAGCCGACTGAAACCACCTTTCCATGTTGAGCCGAACCGAGTAAATTACCAACTCCTCTTATTTCTAGGTCTCTAAGCGCAATTTGATAACCAGAACCTAAATTACTATAACGCATAATTGTTTCGAGACGAGCCTTGGCAGGTTCATTTAATTGATCTAAACTTGGCCTTAATAAAATGGCATGCCCCGGTCTAGAAGGATCATTGGAACGGCCAACACGTCCCCGCAATTGATAAAGTTGCCCTAAGCCCAATTTATGAGCGTCTTCAATAATCATAGTATTAGCATTAGAAATATCTATGCCGTTTTCGATAATTGAAGTTGCCAATAAAACGTCAAATTCATGATTAATAAAGGCTGTCATGGTTTCGGTAATTTCGATTTCAGACATTTGTCCATGCGCAATCCGAAAAGAAGCCTCTGGAAGCAGGTCAATTAATTCAATTGCTTTATTTTGTATAGTTTCAACACGATTATGCAAATAAAAAACTTGCCCGCCCCGCTCCAGTTCACGCAAAATAGCCGCTCTAATAATTTTAGGATTATACTGCAAAACTTGTGTTTTAATCGGAACCCGCCCTGGTGGAGGAGTTGAAATTAATGACATTTCCCGAATGCCACTTAAAGCCATATGTAAAGTGCGTGGAATTGGCGTTGCAGAGACTGCCAAAGAAGCAATATTGTGTTTGAGTTTTTTAAGTTTTTCTTTATGGGTAACACCAAATTTTTGTTCTTCATCCACCATAATTAGCCCTAAATCATTAAACTCAATATTTTTGTTCAAAAGGGCATGCGTTCCAATCACCAAATCGGCTTGTCCAGCTTTAATTTTGGCCAGAATTTCTTTTTTTGTGGCCGTGCTTTTAGAGCCAGTTAATAATTCAATACGTACAGGAAATTTGCCAAAACGCTCACTAAAAGACTTAAAATGTTGCTGAGCCAAAATGGTGGTCGGAGCCATAACTGCCACTTGTTTGCCAGCCATAATTGCTTTAAAAGCCGCCCTAATAATAATTTCGGTTTTGCCAAAGCCAACATCACCACAAAGTAAACGATCCATTACACGCCCAGATTCCATATCATCTTTAACTTCCTGAAGGGCTTTGACTTGATCAAGGGTCTCTTTATAAGGAAATGAATCTTCAAGTTCGGTTTGCCATGGAGTATCGGGCCCAAAATTAAAGCCTTGTTCTAGTGAGCGATTGGCATAAAGTTCAACCAAATCTTCGGCAATTTCTTCAATAGCGGCTCTTACCGACTTTTTAGTTTTTTCCCAATCTAAAGTTCCTAGGCGAGATAATTTAGGAGCAGATCCCTCGCCGCCCGCTTTATACAAGGTCAAAAGGTTCATCTGATCAACTGGAACATTTAATAAATCGCCATTTTGATATTCCAAAGTGATATATTCCCGCTTTTTGCCTTCGAGTTCAATCGTTTTGAGTTTTAAAAACTTACCAACTCCGTGTTTAATATGCACCAAATAATCATTGGGTCTAATCGATTGAAGGTCAATTGGAATAAAATCTTCAGGTTTGTAAAAGTTTTTTTTAGAAATTCCAATAACCGCTTTTTTGGCAAATAATTCAAAATCGGTTAGCAAAATAGTTTGCCCAACCGCAAAACCACGGTCAAGAGCCAGAGGTGCATAAAAACTAATATTTTGCAAAGAAATATCGCTTAATTTATCTCTAATTTCGGCTTCCGAGGCCGTTGAAATCCAAATATTTTTATTTTCGGTTTGGCAATTTACTAAATATTTTTTTAATTCTTCAAAATTGGCTCTAAATTGAGGCACTAAGCTGGTTTCTAAATCAATCATTTTTTTAGTTTAACATTTTTATTTTTATTCAAAAAAAACACAGTTCAAGATACTCTCAGAGACGAAAGTATTTTACTAAACAATTCTAAAATAACTAACGAATCAAGCTTCAGTTAAAATATTTCACCCAAATATCGGGATGACTGGATTCGAACCAGCGACCTCTGCGTCCCGAACGCAGCACTCTACCAAGCTGAGCCACATCCCGTTTAATTTACTTGAAAGCCTTTAGCACTAAACAAGTATTATGCCCGCCAAAACCGAGCGAATTAACCATAGCATATTCTAAATTTTTATACTCTTTGGCTTCATTTGGTACATAATTCAAATCACAAGCTGGGTCTGGCTTATTATAGTTTATAGTTGGCGGCACAACCTCTGACTGCAAAGCTTTAACTGTCGCCAAAACACCCATAGGGCCAGCGGCTCCAATCATATGCCCTGTCATAGATTTTGTACTGCTCACCCAAAGCTTATAAGCGTGTTCACCAAAACCTAATTTAATGGCGGCTGTTTCTCTTGCATCATTCAAAGGAGTTGAAGTTCCATGCGCGTGAATATATTGCAAATCTTCTAAATTTAATTTACTGCGCTCCATGGCTTGTTTGAAAGCTCTAGCGGCTCCTTCTCCTGTTTCATGAGGAGCTGTTATATGGTAAGCATCACAAGTTCCAGCTCCGCCTAAAATTTCGGCATAAATATTTGCGCCTCTTTTTTTGGCACTTTCTAATTCTTCCACCACAAACATAACGGCGCCTTCCGACATTATAAAACCATCGCGCTCAGCCGAAAATGGACAACAAGCAAGCTCAGGAGAAACATTACGCCGAGAAAGAGCACGCATATTATAAAAAGAAGTTACCGCCAAAGGCATTAAACAAGCTTCGGTTCCGCCCGTAACAATTGCATCAGCGAGGCCAAATTTAATATTGTAAAAAGCATCTAACATGGCATCCAAACCACTTGCGCAAGCTGTTGATTCGCTTTTGGCTTGGCCTTTTAAACCAAATTCGATTCCAACTTGGCCAGCGGGTGCATTGGGCATAAGCCGTATAATTGAGCGTACTCCAACTTTTTTAGGCCCTAAATTAATTAGTTTGTAAATATCATCGCTGGTTGTTGTTATGCCACCAATGCCAGTTCCCACAAAAATCGAAACATTTTCGGCCCTAAAAACCCCCGATTTTATAGCTGGAAGAAGTTGTGAATCTTCAATTGCACCTTTGGAAGCGGCCATACAAAATAGGCTAACTCTGTCCATATCTTTAAACATAGAATCAGCTTTTTCTTTTGGAAAATAATTGCCAATTGAAAAATCACTGATTTCGCCCGCTATTTTGGCATCCATATTGAATTCTTCTGGATTGAAAATAGAAATGTTTTTTATGCCACTTACGCCTTCCATTAGGTTAGAGCCTATTTGCTTTACTTCATCACCTAAAGGAGTAACGGCTCCAATTCCAGTTATAACAACTCTTCTGTCCATAAATATTTTAAAAATTTTAGCAATTGATATATTTTAGCGGATTTATACAATAAAACCCTCAGGAAAAAATAAATTTAATTCTCTTTCAGCACTATCGGGGCTATCTGAAGCATGCATAATGTTTTCGGCAATAGAAGTTCCAAAATCTCCTCTTATGGTACCAGCATTAGCCTTTGCGGGGTCAGTTGCGCCCAAAGTTTTGCGGGTGATTTCAACGGCATTTTGTCCTTCCCAAGCCATAGCCACAATAGGTCCAGAAGTAATAAAAGCCACTAAATCTTCAAAAAATGGTTTGCCTTTATGTTCTCCATAATGCTTTTCGGCTAATTCACGGCTAACACGCATAAGCTTAAGGCCGAGCAAATTAAAGCCCAAATTTTCAAAACGTGTAATTATTTGTCCAATCAGCTTGCGACTAGTAGCATCTGGCTTAATTGCCACAAAAGTTTTTTGTTTATTATTTTCCATTTTATTTTTCAAGATCAATAAGTTTTTTAAATTCTAGCAAGACTTTGCAGATGAATCTGGCTAAGGTACAAAAATAAATAACCCTGTTTTTAAAATTACTAATAAAATACAAAAAAATTTGTTTCAGGTTTGAAGTAAAGTTATTCGTATGCAATTGAAAAAAAAATCAATAATACTAATAATTCTGATTATAATTCTTTCCCCTTTTATTTGGAAATTTTTAGTTTTTTGCTTTTCGCTTTTATACATCTGCTTGCTATCCTTGCTATCATCCTTGACTTATTCTTTTGAGGATTATCTGTCAAATTTTCAGCAATGGAAAAGTGCCACTATTTCTTGTGG
>CANLTT010000019.1 GCA_947494115.1 Candidatus Caenarcanales bacterium | reverse complement strand
TGCCTCTATTACTTTTTTCCTTAAATCTTTAGAATATGTCATTTTATTTTTATTATTCACATATTCTAGATCTCTTTAGCGGGGGTTTGCTATAGACATTCAAGAAAAAATTGTCGATGAAATTGAGGTTTTGGAGAAGAAAGAAGAGAGGACTAAAAAAGAAGCGGAAGGTTTAAAAAATTCTATTTCTGATTTAATGAGTTCTTTTGAGAGTGAAAATAAAGAAAAACTAGAAAATTTAGCAATAATGTTAAAAAGAGGAAAATCTCCTAAATATGGAATATCTGAAATTCAAATAATTAAGTCTGGGCAAGCTCGAGGACTCAAAGAATTTGATTTTACTCAGAAACATTACGTAGAAGAAAACTTTATTTTAGATGAACGAAAATTAGAAAAAGGAGATATTTTAATTAACTCATCAGGAGTTGGAACAGCAGGAAGAGTAACTTTGTTTAATTTAGACGGGACTTTTGTTGTTGATAGCCATATAACTATTTTAAGACCAGATAGAACAAAGATTTTGCCAGATTTTATTTTACATAGCTTAGCAAATATAGGTTTTAAAAATATTGAAGCAATGGCAATGGGACAAAGCGGGCAAATTGAATTAACAATTACAACAATTCAAAACATTAAAATCCCAGTTCCACCAATTGAAGAGCAAAAAGAAATAGTTTCAAAGATTGAAAAACTCGAAGAAAAAATAAACCAATTAGAAAAAGAAATAAATTTAATTCCCGCACAGAAAGAGGAAGTTTTGAAACGGTATTTGTGAAAATTGACAGAGAGTATTTTTTGTGGGAATATGGTAAATGACACATTGTAGTACCTTAATGGTTTTAAACTACAGCCTGCTCGGGTAGCAATACTCGGGCGTTTTTTATGCAAAGCTATGGATGAGATTTTAAAAAGTTTTATAAGAATTGAAGGGGGTTATGCGGATAAACATAAAATCACTTCAGATGTTTTGCATAAACTTCCAGACGGCTTTCAAAAGCTTATTTACTTATTTGCTTGTATTGTTGAAAATCAGACTGAATCAAAACAAATTCCAAGAGAGATAAAAGATAAATATACCCTTCTATTTGGTACAGAGCGTGGAAGTTTTGGTTTGCCAGCGACTTTTCAAGAAAATTCAGAAAATAATTCGGGTCAATCGAAAGTAATTGAACTATTTCAAAAAACAATAAATTCACTAAATAACAGTGGGTTTGAAGAACTTAATCAATTAATACTTGACAGCGTGATTAGAAGAAGGATATTAAATGAAATAAAAGAGATTTCTCCTAAGAAAGAAGATTATTGGAAATGGAGTCATTCAATTAATAATGATTCCTCAAAAGTTGTTTATATTAACTTCAAAACCAGAGAAGCAGTTCAGTCATCTCTGAAAAAAACTATTTCAGGACAAAGAATAATAAAAGGCGTTATCAGCAAAATCAATTTAATTAGCAGAGAAATTTCAATTTACTATAAGCCCACTGGCAAAGAGATCAAAATCCCTAATGTTCCAGAAGATTTTCATGAAATAAAACTATTTGGAGAAATGATTTATGCTGAAATCACAGGACTATTTATTTTAGATAATGATAACGAATCACCCAAAGAACTTCAAAGCCGTGATTATAATATTGAAATAGTAGATCTTTCACCAATACATATCACCAATGATTTATTAGCCGAATATGAAACAGGTCTCAAGCTAAAAGACGGTAAAACAATTACCTTAGAAGTTCAATTAGATGAAGAGTCAGAGCAAGTCTATACGGTTACAGATAATCGCTTTTTAATGCACAATTTTGGTGAAACTAGAGAAGAACTAATATCTATGATTATGGATGACTTTAATTTTTGCTGGGAAGATATTGTTCAAAATAAAGATGAAAGCAAGCTAAGTCTAGGATCTGAATCTTTAAAACAAGTTTTATTAAATTATGTTGAAGAGGTTTGTTCATGACAGCAAGAAATCACAACCAAGTTTTACAATCTCTTCTAAAAAAGGGATTTGAACAAATCAAGAAAAAAGATCATATTGTCTTGAGGTTCAAATATATTAACGAAGTCAAAGAGGCAGAATTTAGAACAAAGCTTAGCCACAATAGACAGGATTTGAATGATCATCTACTAACTCAAATGGCGAAACAGTGTGGACTCAATAAACAACAATTTTTAGATCTTGTGGATTGTCCGTTATCTCAACAAAAATATGAAGAAATTCTCAACAATTCGACAGACAAAATATATTAGACTTCTTGCCAATGTTCTAAATTCAATCCCCGCAGTAATCAAAGCTAAACAAACAAACCTCACTTAATTTTCGCTTCTTTAATTAACCTAAATTCTTCTTCGGCTAAAACTTTGGTTTTGGGTTTGAATTTACTTTGAATCCAACTCCAAGCATCTTCTAGAGCTGTATAAGCAACTGGAATTACAAATAAAGTCAAAACTGTCGAGGTAATAACACCACCTACAATTGCCCTTGCCATCGGTGCTCTTAACTCAGAGCCAGCCCCCAAGCCAATAGCCAACGGTAAAATACCCAAAGCGGCCGCCAAAGAAGTCATAATAATTGGTCTTAAACGTATTTCTCCAGCCTCGGCTAAAGCTTCTTTAAGGGAATGTACACCGCTATGCCGCTTTTGATTAGCAAAGTCAATTAACAAAATGCCGTTTTTCGTAACCAAACCCATTAAAGTTATAATCCCAATCATAGAGAGCAAATTGAGTGTGTCGCCCGTTAAATAAAGCGTAATAAAAACCCCAATTAAAGCCAAAGGCAAAGTAAACATAATCGCAAATGGCTGAATAAATGAATTAAACTGCGAAGCCATAATTAAGTAAATAAAAATAATTGCCAAAATCAAGGCTTGAGCGGCATAAAAAGAGGCTTCTTGTATATCTTCATCTTCACCACCGCTTAAAATGCTATAACCAATTGGTATTTTAAGAGAATTTATTTTTTGTTTAATATCTTTAATTACTTCACCCGGTGAACGATCTTGAACACCACCAGTTATTAAAATTTCACGTGATAAATTGCGGTGAGTTATTTTGCTAGGCCCAAAGCCAGTCTTTAAAGTTGCAACTGCTTCGAGCGGAATTAAAATTGGCAAGCCAGTCTCTGTCAGCTTAGAAGACACCAAGTAAGTATTACGCAAAAAATCTTCCGAACGGCGAAATTCCTTAGGCAAACGCACAATTACTTCATATTCTTCGCCGCCTTCATCTTGCCAAGTGGTGGCTTTTTCGCCTGCAAATATATAGCGCAAAGTCTGAGAAATATCGGCTAAGCTTAAACCCAAATCAGAGGCCTTTTGGCGGTCTATATCAATGTTTAGGTTTAAGCGGTTTTGCTCCAATGAGCTGTCTATATCGGTTGCACCTTTGGTTGTTCTGACAATTTCTAATACTTTTTGCGACAGTTTTTCGAGTATTTGCGGATTATCGCCCTGAACACTGATTTGAATAGGACTTCCGCCAGGCCCGCCTTTGCCTTCGGCACTTATATAAGCCTTTACGCCAGCAATTTGAGCGAGTTCTTTACGCATTTCTTTCATAATTTGCTCTTGGCTTTTGTGGCGTTCTTTTTTTTCGGTGAGCTTAATTGATAAAACCGCTCTGTTTTTTTCGCCCGTAAAACCACCACCAATTGAGGCATAAATATATTTAATTTCGGGGTATTTTTGGCGCAAAAAACTAATAACTTGGCTAGTTTTCTGATTGGTATAATCTAAAGTGGCATTCACGGAACCTTTAATTTCGGCTCTAATTTGGGCTTTATCTTGCTCTGGAACAAAAGAAACACCAATTTTAGGCACAAGCATACAGCTTCCAATAAAAATTAAAGTAGTTAAAAACCCCACCAAAAGCCTATTATCAAGAACCCAATAAATTGACTTGCGATAATTGCGGGCAAGTTTTTCAAAACCATTATTAAAGCGTTCTAGAGCTTTACCTAAAAAACTAGTATGTCCACGTGGCTCAGTCCAAATGCTCGACAACATCGGGTCAAGCGTAAAAGACACCAATAAAGAAACCAAAACCGCTGCCGAAACGGTAACTCCAAATTCCTTAAAAAATTTGCCCGTCATTCCACCCATAAAAGCGACGGGTACAAAAACCGCCACAATCGATAAAGTGGTTGCAATTACGGCCAAACCAATTTCTTTAGTACCTTCTAGTGCGGCCTCAAAGTGGTTTTTGCCCATATCAAGATGCCGCATAATATTTTCCCGAACCACAATTGCATCATCAATTACAAGCCCAATCGAAAGGCTTAAAGCAATTAAGGTCATTGTGTTTAAAGTAAAACCAAAAGTGGCCATCACGCCAAAAGCCGCAATCAAAGAAACTGGCAAAGTTAAACCCGTAATCACCGTACTGCGCCAGCTATTTAAGAAAATATAAACAATTAAAACTGTTAAAATAATTCCTAAAATCATGGCCGAAATAAGCTCGTGCACTGAATCTTCTATACTGATTGAATTATCTTTTGTAAGCGAAAGCTTAGTTCCAGACGGCAAAGAAGCATTGATTTCTTTTATTCTTTTTTTGATAGCTTTGGCAACATCCACCGTATTTGAGCCTCTAATTTTGGTAATGTCCATGGCAACAATTCTTTGATCATTCAAAAAAGCTTTGCTTCGAGGCTCTTCAACACCATCTTCAACTTCGGCAATTTCTTGTAATTCAATTGGAATGCGGTTGCGATTGACTACGGCAATATTTTTGAAATTTTTGGGATTGGCCACTTTACCCTTTACACGGATTTGTTCGGATAAATTTTTGGCTTCAATTTCGCCCGCTGGAATTTCTTGATTAGCATTCATTAAGGCCAGCACAACTTCTTGCACCGAAACACCTTTTTCTTTAAGGCTCAAAGGATCAAGATGAACATTAATTTGTCGGTCTAAACTACCCAAAATATTCACCTGACCGACACCATATGAATTTTCGAGTTTCTTTTTAATATTTTCTTTGGCCAAAAGCGATAACTCTGGAATTGTGAACTCGTTTGAAACCAAAGCTACCGAAACAATCGGAACCGCCGTTGGGTCATAATCACGGACTATTGGCTCATCAACGTCTTCGGGCAATAGTTTTCGTTGGCGGGCAACGGCATCTCTAACATCTTGCAAAGCGGCATCTTTATTGCGTTCAAGCTTAAATTCAATTACAATATTTGCTAAACCTTCATAAATAGTCGAAGTTATGCGCTTAACTCCCTGAATTGGGTTTACGGCTTCTTCAATTTTTTTAACAATTTCTTTTTCCATCACCTCTGGCGAAGAACTGGGATAAGCAATATTTACGACCGCAATCGGGAACTCCACATTGGGCAGGTCTTCAATCGGCAAACGAAAAAAAGCAAAACCACCAACAACAACCAGAGCAGTCATCATCATAACGGCAAAAACTGGTCTTTTAATAGAAACTTCGGTTATTAACATTTTACAAATAAGCTTGCTTTAACCCAATCAGAGCCATAGACAAGTTTTTTAGGCAAATTTGAGATTATTGATATTTTATAAGTATGCTCTCTAAAGGCTAAAATGATGAAACAACTAATTTATTTTTAATATTTTTATGCCGATAATTTCTCAATCAGACTATAAAGCTCCTTGGATATTCAATAATCCTCATTTAAACACCATGTACCCGCCTTTATTTCGGCAAATCAAAGATGTTCAATATTGCCGAGAGCGCATATCTACGCCAGACCATGATTTTATGGACTTAGATTTTTCTAAAATAAATTCTTCTAAACTTGTAATTGCGGTTCATGGCCTTGAATCAAGCAGTCACGAAAAATATGTTAAAGGCATAATCACAACTTTTAATGAACAAGGCTGGGACGGTGTAGCAATAAATTTAAGAGGTTGTAGCGGTGAAACTAATAATTTGGCTAGATCCTATCACAGTGGCGTAAGCGAAGATTTAGAAACCATAATTGAATATATTATAAAACACAAAAACTACCGACAAATTGCCCTCATTGGCTTTAGTTTGGGCGGCAATTTAGTGCTTAAATATTTGGGCGAAAGAAAGCATAATTTACCTTCAGAACTTCAATCAGCGGCTGTCCTGTCGGTACCATGTTGTTTAAAGTCGTGTTCTTTGCGTTTGGCTGAACAAAGTAATTATGTTTATATGCAAGTTTTTTTAAATAAACTCAAGCAAAAAATGAAAATTAAAGCCCAAAAATTTCCTGAAATTAACTGCGAAAAGCTGAAAGACCTAAAAAACTTTTATGATTTTGACAACTTTTATACTGCTCCTTTTCATGGGTTTAAAGACGCAGAAGATTATTGGCAAAAATGTAGTAGTAAAAGCTTTGTCTCTGATATAAAACTGCCGACGCTTTTGATTAATGCTCTAGACGACCCTTTTTTAGATGAAGAATGTTTTCCTTTTGTGGCGGCAAAACAAAGCAAATATTTATATTTAGAAACACCAAAACAAGGTGGCCACTTAGGCTTTATGAGCTTTAATAAGAACTATTGGCCCGAAAACAAAATATTTAATTTTATTCAAGGCCAATAATTGAAATATTTATTATTTATTTCTTTTTAGGAGCGACAGCTGGCTTAGACGAAGCATTAAGTCTTTTTAAAACATCATCAGTAATGTCTTTGCCACCATAAAGAGCAATTGTAGAAGTAGTTACAAAAGATAAACCTTGAGATTTGGCTTCTTCATTTATGGCTTGTTTAACTTCATTGTAAATGTCGTCTCTAAGCTTTTGAAGAGTTTCATCGGCTTTTTTTCTTTCGGCAATAAGTTTATTTTCGGCTTCTTTTTGTTTTTGAATTTTTTGAGCTTCGGTATTGGTTGCTACTTTATTAAATTTGTCCAAATCTTGTTTTACATCATTGAGCAAATTTTTGAGTTTTTCTTGATATTCATCTGCGGTTTTTTGAGCTTGTTGTGCTTTTAAATATTCACTTGTAAGTTTTGTGCTGTCTACAACACCTATTTCGGCGGCTTTAATTTCTGAAAAAGCAAATATCGAAAGAAGTAACCAAGAAAGAATTAATATTTTTTTCATGTTTTTTGCTAAAAGTTTTGATTTATTGTAACAAATTAATTTAGAACATAATTTCAGTGGAAAATTATATTACAAAATGCCTTTGGAATTAAGCTTAATTTGCGACCTAAAGAAATATACGCTCTTTTCTCAAGAACGGCAAAATTATTTTCTTCAATTTTAGATAATATTTCGGCATAAACCACCAAAGCTAAACTTGTAGAGAGACAACCGGGCCATTTTAAAAATCGCAGGCCTTTATAACTTTCTTTATAAAAAGCTTTAGCTCGGGCAATTTGGAATTTGAGTAAATTTTTAAAACTTTCTTGTTCGGGCCAATCGCTGGGTTTTAGATAATTACAGCCAAATTTTACAAAATCCTCCTGCGGAATATAAATTCGGCCACGGCCTAAATCTTCGGCAATATCTCTTAAAATATTAGTAATTTGCAAGGCAATACCAGCTTTGATGGCGTAAAATTCCATTTCCTGTTTTTTATTTTCATCAAAACCCAAAATATAAGCACTCATTAAACCAACCGTTGAGGCCACTTTGTAACAATAGTTCTCTAATTCGGCAAAAGTTTGATATTGTTTTTGGTCTAAATCGCTAGCACAGCCTTCAATCAGCTCATTGGCATATTTAATCGGTATTTTATATTCTGTAATTATTTGCTTAAAAGCCTGCAAAAAGCGATTTAAAGGTTTTTCTGAATTAAAGTCTTTTTGCCAAGCTCTAATCGATTCTTTATTTGCTTGAGGATTATTGTCTATTAAGTCATCGGTGAGGCGGCAGAAAGCATATAAACACCAAATCGCATAACGAGTTTTATTTGGCAAAAACCAAGTTGAAAAATAAAAACTCTTAGAATTTTGCCAAATAATTTCTTTTAATTCGCTTTCTAATAGCATTAATTAAGCAAGTTCGGCTAAGGCTTTTTCTAATTCTTCGGCTTTGGGTGCAGTACCATGCCAACGCACTTGATCTTCCATAAAAGAAACTCCTTTGCCTTTGATGGTATTGGCAATAATTACATATGGTTTATCCGTGCTTTGCCTTTGCCAGCTTAATTCAATCGCTGAACGTATTTCTTTTAAATTATGTCCATCAATGCTTTGCACCGTCCAACCGAAAGCTTCAAATTTTTTGTCGAGTGGCTCTAAGGCCATGGTATTTTCGGTCCAGCCGTCTAATTGAATGCGGTTTCGGTCAATAATGGCGGTTAAATTGCCTAATTTATAATGCCCAGCGGCCATAATGGCTTCCCAGCACTGCCCTTCTTGTAGCTCGCCATCACTAAGAATGGCATAAACTTTTTGGCTCGATTTATTTAAGCGCAAACCTAAAGCCATACCATTAGCCATAGAAAGACCTTGTCCTAAAGAGCCAGTTGAAGCTTCTATGCCCGCCACTTTTAGTCTATCTATATGGCCTTGAAAAGCCGAATTTATTTTACGAAAATTATTTACAAAGTCTTGTGGCTCAAAATAACCAGCCAGAGCCAAACTAGCATAAACCGCTGGCGAAGCGTGGCCTTTGCTAATAACTACACGGTCTCGGTCTTCCCAATTGGGGTTTTGCGGATTATGTTTTAAAAGGTCAAAATATAAAACCGTTAAAATATCAGCCACAGACAATGAGCCACCAGGATGACCAGAATTAGCTTGACAAATAGCTCTGAGCGCAAGCTTTCTAATTTCTTTGGCTTTTTGGCTTAGCTCTGCAATTTTCTCTTCAATATTCATAAATCTATAAAATCTTTTAAGGTCTGAGTTTTCTATTTTAACCTTAAAAGATTTATGCTAATATAAAAATTCATTGCGGATGTAATTCAGTGGTAGAATGTCAGCCTTCCAAGCTGAACGTCGTGGGTTCGAATCCCATCGTCCGCTCCATTTAGAGATTCTGAATGGGTTAAAGTAGGAAAACCTCTTAACGGCTTAATAATTTTTGAACATTATCCTAGAAAAGTACTTTCTGGGAGATTTTGTAATGTTAAACTGTAAATATTTTTATTTGACCACCATTTTCTTATGTTCTATTTCTTCTTTGGCTAAAGCCGATGTTTATGGTCCACCAAACCCAAATGAAATAATTTCTTCTAGTGATCCAAATAATATTATTGATCAGTCGGCTCAAAAGGCGGCTGAAGCTACTACTGCTGGATTGGCATTAAAATTGTTAAAGCAGCATCCAAATACCCCTGAAAATCCGTTTGAGGCTCAATTAGACCCTTTTGGTATCCGTCATTGTACCGAACGCGATGATAACTGTAAAGCTACTACCGCTGATGATACAGTTTATACTGGTGGTGGTAATGATTTCGGTTATGGTTTAGCTGGCAATGATGGGCTTTATGGGCAAGCTGGCAATGATAGATTATACGGAAATGAAGGCGATGATGAGCTTAGAGGCGGTGATGGCCTTGATATTCTTTATGGTGGTCAAGGCAATGACAAGCTTTTAGGTGAAAGCCAAAACGATACTTTATACGGAGATAAAGGCTTAGACACCTTAGACGGTGGAGATGGCTGGGATACTTTGTATGGTGGCGAAGATAATGACAGCTTAGAGGGCGGTCAAGGAGACGACACTCTTTATGGTGGACAAGGTGATGACACTCTTGATGGTGGCGAAGGAAATGATACCTTGTATGGAGACAAGGGAAATAATACAATTCGCGATTACAAGGGAAAAAATAAAGCCATAATACTTGGGAAGGATGATAGTAAAACTGAAATCTGGATGAATCAAGAAAGCACTTTAGAGATACCTGATACTTCGTCAGCAGAGGTCAAATTCACAAAAACAACAGCTGGCGATTTACTTATTACAACTCTAGAAGGCAGAGTAGTAGCAGTAGTAAAAGGTTATTTTGATGCAACCAGAAGTGGGGCTTTAGCTCAAATTAAATTTTCAAATGCGACTTTAGAAAGATGGATGATAGATCAGCAAATAGTGAATCCTCTTCCTTCAACTCAAGAACCAAAAGAAGAATGTAATACCATTTGGGGTGTGCAAAACTGTCAAACTAATTATGAACCTGCTGGCACACAACAGAATCCACAACCCACGGGAGGCGATAATTCTACTCCAACTCCAACACCAGATCCTCAAAATTCTACGGCAACTCAACCTCAAAGTGATTCTACGCAAAATCAAAGTTTAACTCCTCCTCCTTCACCAGATCCAGACTCAAGCAGAGAGGAGTATCTTGAGGCATACAGAAAATTAGAGGAATTTTACAAAGAACATCCAGAAATGAGGCCTCCAAAGAGCTAGGATCTCTAAATCAAGAAAAATAGAAGCATCAGAAGTAAGAAGCGTAAAATAAAGCAAATCCTTCTCAAACTCGATTAAGAGCTAAAGGAGGATTTGCTTTTGAGTTTATTCTAATAGTAAAGCCGAAGTTATAATCGCAACATGACTATAGGCTTGCGGGAAATTGCCTAATAATTGATTACTTTCAGGGTGAATATCTTCCGAAAGAAGCCCTAAATGGTTTCTGCATTTTAATAATTCTTCAAAATATTTACGGGCTTCGTCTTTTTGCCCTGCTAAAACTAAAGCGTCTACTAACCAAAAAGAGCAAATTAAAAAAGCCGTTTCTGGGCAACCAAAATCATCATCATTGACATATCTAAAAACAAAACCGCCTTTTTTTAATTGTTCGGTTGTGGCTTTGATCATTTGGCGATTACGCTGGTCTTTGCCGTCTATTAAGCCTAAAATCGGAATAAGCAAATTGCTGGCATCTAAATGTTTTTTTTCATATGACTGCGTAAAACTTTGTAAGTCGTCGCTCCAAGCGTTTTTTAAAATTTCTTCTTTTATGCCTTTGCGTATTTTATTCCATTTATAGGCTTCTTCCTTTTTTTTGAGTTTATGCGCAATTTGATAACCCCGATCAACAGCCGCCCAAATCATAACCTTAGAAAAAGTATAATGCTTAGCTTCGCCTCTAAACTCCCAAATACCTTGGTCTTTTTCTCTGAAGCGTCTAATTGCAATTTCGACAATTAACTTTACTAAATTCCATAAATCTTCTAAATCTTCTCTTACAAAGCGTTCATCAAAAAATAAAGGAAACAAAGACAAAATTACTTCGCCATAAACATCATCTTGATAATGCGTAGTTGCGCTATTACCCACCCGCACAGGCTGAGAATTAAGATGGCCTTGTAAATTTATATTAACTTCTTCGGGCACAATGCCGCCATCAATCGTATAAATCGGGCGAATATATTCTAAATTGCCAATTAAAGTACTTTTTATATAATCAATAAATTTTTCGGCCTCTTTTATACGAGAAATACGACTGAGAGCATTAATTGCAAAATAAGCATCTCTAAGCCAACAATAACGATAATCCCAATTTCTTTCTCGTCCTGCAATTTCGGGCAAGCTGGTGGTTGGTGCGGCAATAATTGCTCCTGTTTCTTCATAAATTAAAAGTTTTAAAACCAAAGCCGAGCGAATTACTTCTTTTTGGTATCTTTGCGGAATATTGCAGGACTGCACCCAATCTTGCCAATATTTTTTGGTTAAATTAAAGTCCTTTTCAACATCATAAATCGAAAGAGAATCTGGCTGTTTTTCGTAAGCTAAAACAAAATAAGAATCTGGCTTAATCGGAAAATCTCTTTGCTTGAGAATATATTCTTTTGGAACATTTGTATGTAAATAGGCTTCTTCGCCTGTTTCAAGGTCTACGGCCTTTATATAACCACTATAATGCCGAATAGAAACTTTGCTTTGTCCGTAATTGAATCGAGGATCAAAAACTATTTTTACCCGAGGATAACCTTTTATAACCTTGACAAGACGGTGAATTTGAATTGGTTTATATAAAAAGTCAATTTTTTGATAGGCTGGAATATAATCAATCACCTGAAAAACATCACTGTTTGAGCTAAAGGTTGTAATAAGAATATTAGTATTTTTTACATAAGATTGTTCAATTGTATATTTTTCGGGATCAGTGGGTGAAATCGCAAAACAGCCACCTTTTTCGGTATCTAAAATTTTGGCAAAAATACTACCTTCGTCAAAACGCGGAAAACAACACCAATCAATGCTTGCATCTTTAGAGACTAAAGCACAAATTCGACCATTACCAATAATTCCATAGTTATAAGTTTGCATTTTGTTTTGTTGAATGCCAAAACAGATTCTAACACTGCTTTGAATGTCTGAGATATTATCTTGTGCAGACAAACCTATATTGTACTTTTGCAGATGATTTATACCAACTCAATTCTTTAAATTAAATCTTTGTTAAGAGAAGGTTGTATTTTGGCAAAAAAGGTGGGTTTTATGGTTTTAATTGAGTTTATATTGCAAACTATTGAGTATTAGTTATATTAATTAAGGGGGATCAGACAATGATTGCAAGAAAATTATTCGATAGCTTTCTAGATTCTTTAACCTCTCAGCAAAGAGAAAATGTTTACGACCTAGCGGTTAATGATTTAGATCATGCAATGACCAAAATGGCTAATTTTTACGAGGAAATCTTCGCTGATTATCCAACTGGGTTAGTAGCGGCCTTTATTGATCAACATCTAAAAGACAAAGTTTTTCAGAGAACTCACAAACAGATTGCCGCTTAAAAAAGTCGTAATTTAAATTGTGTTTTCAATCTCTTCTAAACTAATTTGTCTGCAGAAGATGCGTGCTAAGACTGGGTCAAAGTGGCTACCAGCGCAACGCTCTATTTCGGTGATGGCTTCTTCATGTGTTCTTTGGTATGGTGGATAAGGTCTAAAACTTGTCATGGCATCATATGCGTCTACCAAGCCGATTACACGACCAGTAACGGGAATATCCAAACCTCCCAAACCATGAGGATAGCCATTGCCGTCCCATCTTTCATGATGATATTTAACTGGCTTGACAAAAGGCTCTAAATGCGGATATTCTTCTAGAATTTTACAGCCAAACATAACATGGCCTTTGATTAGCTCATATTCTTCAGGGGTTAAACGCCCTGGTTTATTTAGAATATGCTCTGGAATATGAATTTTACCAACATCATGAATCCAGCCGCCGTATAAACATTCTAGTCTTTCTTTCCAGTCTAATTTGGCTTTATAAGCAAGCAAAGCACCTAATCTGCCGACACGTCCAAGATGCAAACCCGTTGGCAAACTATGCTCAGAGGTAGCAGAAATTAAACTGTGAATCTGTTCTAATGAAATAAGAATTTGTGGTAAAAGAGCTTGCTTCGCTGGAATATCCTCAACAATTTCATCCAGCATTTTTTGGCTACCAACATGAAACCAAGCTGATGGCAATTTATTGTTTTGAGTTAAATTTATTAAGATTTGAGACACTAGATTTTAAAGCTATAAGTAGAATTTATTGTTAAATAACTGCTAAGCAACCTATAAATATCTACCCGCAAAACTTACTTAAATCTCAAAGAAAATCCCTAATCCACCCGCCACCAATAATAAATTCATGGTTTAAATCATAAATTACAGCGGCCTGACCTGGAGTAACACTTTCGCCTTCGGCCTGAAAATTGGCTTTAAAGCTATTTGTGCTGGGTATTATTTGAGCTAAAAGCGGCTCCGAATTATAACGAATTTTAACTAAAGCCTCAAAACTAGCTTCTGTTGGGGGCTGTTGCCAATTTACATCTTCTGCCATTAAAGACTTAGAGTATAAATCTTGCTTGCCACCTACATAAACCACATTATTGAGGGTATCAATTTTAATTACGTAAATCGGTTCCGTGCTAGAGATACCTATACCTTTTCTTTGACCGATTGTAAATAAATGAGTTCCCGAGTGCGTGCCCAAAGTTTGGCCTGTTTGCATATGTTTAATTTCGCCTTTGCGCTCACCAAGCCGTTCAAGCAAAAATTCTTTAGTTGTGTTCGGAATAAAACAAATATCTTGACTTTCTTGCTTATTCCAATTTATTAAATTTAATTCTTGTGCCAAAGCACGTACTTCGTCTTTTATAAAATTAGCCAAAGGAAAAACCGTGCGAGAAAGCTGTTCTTGGCTTAAACCCCAAAGCATATAAGATTGATCTTTGTTTGGATCGCTGGCTTTGCCTATACAATAAGTGTTTTGACTATAATTTAAACGTGCATAATGACCGCTAGCCAAGTGTGAAGCCTGCAATGTCTTGGAGTATTCAAGCAAAGAACCCCATTTAACCTCAGTATTACAAGGCATACACGGAACTGGAGTGCGGCCGACGGCATATGAAGAAACAAAAGGGTTAATAATAGTCGATTTAAAATACTCTCTCAAGTCTAAAGATTCATGTTCAATGCCAATAATTTCTGCAATCCGTGCCGAATCGAGCATTCCACCATCGCAACATTTACCAGAGCCTTCCATTAGCCAGCCCGTTAAACCAAATACTTCATAATCTAATAATTTAAGCAAAGCGGCCGTAACACTGCTATCAACGCCACCGCTCATGGCAATTGCTATTTTTGAACCCTTTGGCGGCAAATGATTATTATCAGAAATCCTCAAAAGAGCCTCTTGAACAAGGCTAGAAGTTTGAATGCTTGTTTTATTCATATTTGTTTTACGAATTTATTATTTATTTTTTGTGTTCGTAGTCGCTGGCTTTTCAATTGTAAACTCATAAACTAAATCTGTATTTTTATCTAAAATTAAATACTCTCCGCCCGCTTGCAAAATATTTAAATTACTAATATAAACTTGTTTTTTCTCATCAGTCTTGGTTTTAACTGCGATTTTGGTATTAGTAACTTTGCGGTAATTTTGCTTTTTGTCTGGGGTTAATTTTACAAATTCTAGTGAATTTACATTAGGTAAATTTTTAATATTTTGCAGAATATATAAATTATTACTTTTTGGGTTAATTAAGTTTTCGGATGAGCTATTTGCCAAGAATTCAACCAATTTAGTTGCTTTACTATTTTTTGAGATTTTTTCTTCTTTTTCTCTAATTTTTTTGGCAGAAATTGGTTTAGAGTCGATATAAATACCAGAGACTAAATTATCTTGTATTTTATTATCTTTGAAAGCATTAGTCCAAGCTTTATTGGTTTTAAAAATATTTTCGGTAATAGTATTTTCTATATTGTTGTTAAAGCATTTTTCTTTGCCGACAGAAGATTTATAACAAACAGTCAATTGAATTTCTTGGTCAGTTAGCTTTTTGGGCATTAAAAATAAATAGTTTTTTTCTTCATCTTTTGCACTTAAATTAAAGCTTAAATAATTTTGTTTATCATCTAATAATTTTGTATTTAAAAAATTAACAGTTTTATCTTGGCTATTAATAATAGATTTTGCTTTAGTTTCGGTTGCCATTGACATACCAATTCCTATTAATCCTCCATTCATTGCCCAAGCATTAGATTGCTGTACACTTTTTTGAGCTTGATAAGCCGCCACTTGGGTTGCTTGATGTATAGCCTCGGCTTTGGATATTAAATTATAAATAACAAAATTAGTTTCTAATGAATTATTAGATCGATTCAAAAAATATATTTTATAAGGTGTATATTTGCCATTAATAAAATTCACATTTATTTTAGATTTTAATAAATAAACTTCTAAGTTTTCATCACCTAATAAAGGTTTGTTTTTTTCTCGAAATTCTTTTGTAAAACTATCAGACAAAGAATCATCTTCATTATTGTTAATATCGCTTTGCTCAACGGTTTCGTTTTTATTTGTTTCAAGATTAGTAGTATTATCAGCATAAATAATATTACTCAATAATAAACTTAGTAATATAACTAAAAACAATTGTTTTCCCATGGCTTAAATTTATAAAATTAGTCGAGTTATTGTAGCAATTTTCAAAAGTAAACGCAATTTTAACTGCAATAATAAATCATACTCTGGGCTTATATAATGACGGTAACTATAGGTTTTGTGGGCTAATTAAATTAATTCTGCAATTAAATCATATGTGCCAGCTTCTATAATTTTTACTTCCTTAAATTCTCCCAGCAAAGACTCAGGGTTTTCAAGCGAATTGTCTTGAATAATAATTTGGCCATCAATTTCGGGTGCATCTCTGAATGTTCTGCCTATAAGCTTATTTTCAATCAGTTTTTCGCAGAGAACAATTTGTTTTGTACCAATTAATTTTTGGTTTTTTTCCAATGAAACTTTTTCTTGAATTTGTAAAAGCTTTTTCTGGCGTGCTTTTTTGATTTTAGTTGAAATTTGATTTTTCAAACTTGCGCCATTTGTGCCGTCTTCTTGTGAATAAGTGAAAACGCCCACTCGGTCAAACTTTTCGGTTTCAATAAAATTGGCTAAATGTTCAAATTCGTCTTCGGTTTCGCCCGGAAAACCCACAATAAAAGTGGTGCGCAAAGCAATATTAGGTATTTTTTGGCGTATTTTATCAATAGTTTCTTTAGAAGAAATCGGCCGTTTCATGCGCTTTAAGACCTCGGAATGCGAATGTTGTAAAGGAATATCAATATATTTAATTAAACAATCATAACGTTTGATCACTTCAAGCATTTGGTCGGTTACTTCACCAGGATAAGAATACATAAGCCTTACCCATGGAATATCAGTTTGAGTGGCAATTGCCTCAAGCAAAGCTGAAATTTTCCATTCGCCTTTATACAAATCAATTCCATATGCGGTTGAATCTTGGCTTATTAAAATCACCTCTTTGGTTCCAGCTTCAGAAAGTTCTTTAATTTCGCTTATAATGTCTTCAATTGGGCGGCTTTTTAAGTTACCTCGCAAACTTGGAATAATACAAAAGCTACAACGATGATTGCAACCTTCCGAGATTTTGACATAAGCACTAATACCACCAGACAAGCGAACTCGTGGAATTTTTGAATTTGAAATATAACCTTTCTCGGTATTAAAAAAACTTTTTGGTTTATTGTTTTTGGCCACCCAATGAACGGCATTCACAATTTGTTCAATATCACCAGTGCCCAAAATTGCTTTTACTTGAGGAATTTCGGTAAATAATTCTTCTTTATAACGCTGAGCTAAACAGCCACTCACAATTAATTTTTTATCTTGATCCCCTAAATTAATTAAAGTATCTAAGCTTTGATTGGTAGATTCTTGAATAAAAGTGCAAGTATTCACAATGCAAATATCGGCTTGCTGAGGTGTTGTCGTAATTTGATAACCAGCCGCCAAAAGCAAACCTAGCATATTTTCTGAATCAGCCAGATTTTTAGCACAACCCAAAGTGGTTAAACTTATTTTTTGTCCAATAGAATTCATTTATAAAAATTATTAATTAACTAAAGATATTTTAGGCAAAAAAACCTTATTTAGTTATAAAAATGTTTGTTTCCAAAATTCTTAATAAAACCTCTTTTGATTTTGGTTTTTAGTTTTGAACAAATCCAAATGACCAATATAAACTCTGCGGCATTTTACTTTTGATATTGCGTTTGCCGTCTGAGAGCGTTGATTTGTGTTATATTAAAATAGTCTAAATTATTTAATTTCATGCCAACAATAATATATTTATTTGGGTGGAGATTGTTTTTCTTTTCTAATGAGGGAAATGAGCCAATTCATATTCATGGTGAAAAAGGCGAAAAACTTTGTAAATATTGGCTGGATATTGAAAATACTAACATAAAAGAAGCTTATATTAAAAATATGAATTCAAAAGATATAAGAGAAGTTAAAAAAATTATATTTGAATACTTTGATTTAATTGTTAGTGAGTGGACTGAATGGGAGAAAAACAAAAATGCTTAAATCATATACTCTTGAAAATATATCTTTTGAAAATACAAATATGAGGTTTTCTGTTGATAAAATTAATTATGAAATCGATTTAAGTCAAGTATCTAAACCTTTGATGAATGCCTCTATTCAAGAAAGATTGTCTTATCGAATACTTCCATTTGGTATTGGTATAAGTTGGTTTCCTTTTATCAATGAAGACTTATCTACTTCTCAATTAATTAAACAATCCAAACAATTAAAACCATAAAATGCTAAACCAATTAATACTCGGCGACAATCTCGAAGTTTTAAAGTCTTTGCCGTCTGAGAGCGTTGATTTGTGTTATATCGACCCTCCCTTTTTTAGTAATCGTAATTATGCTGTTATTTGGGGCGATAAAGGCGAAATCAGAAGCTTTGAAGACTGCTGGGACGGTGGAATTGATACTTATATTAATTGGATGTTTAAAAGAGTTACTGAAATTCATCGTATTTTAAAACCAACTGGTAGTTTTTATTTGCATTGTGATTGGCACGCAGACGCTTATTTGAGAGTTTTTGTTTTGGATAAGATTTTTGGTATTGAGAAATTTAGAAATCAAATTATTTGGAAGAGAACAAATGGACACAATGATTCTAATCAGTTTGGTAGAAATTCTGACACAATTTTTTGGTATTCAAAGTCTAAAGACTATCTTTTTAACCAACAATTTGGAGAACATAAAGAAGATTATTTAAAGTCAAACTACAAAAACAAAGATAAAAAAGGTTTTTGGATGTCTGACAATTTAACAGGTGCTGGAATAAATAAAAATGATATTGAATGGAAAGGTTATAACCCAGCTGAAAGGAATAGACATTGGGCAATTCCAGTTAAACCAATTGTTGATTTAGTAGGGGAAGAAAAGCAAAAAATAATGAACGCCATTGAAAAATTGGAATTATTAAATGCAAACGGTTTTATAACTTTTACTTCAAATGGAACTCCAAGATTTAAACGATATTTGGAAGGATCAAAAGGTGTAGTTTTACAAGAAGTTTGGGACGATATTAACAATATTTCCTCTCAAGCTAGAGAAAGAATAGGTTATCCGACACAAAAGCCAGAAGCCTTACTTGAGCGAATAATAAAAGCCAGTAGCAATGAAGGAGATACAGTTTTAGATTGCTTTATGGGCGGAGGAACAACTATTGCGACAGCTCAAAAATTAGGTAGAAATTGGATTGGAATAGATCAAAGCCCAAGTGCATTTGGCGTTACAAGAGAGCGGATTTTAGCAATTTCAAAGCCACTTTTCCCAATTGAATTTGAAGCCAAAACCGCAAAATGGGACTGGGACAATTTACGCAAGATGGACGATTTTGAATTTGAAAAACTATGCGTTAAAACCCTAGGCGGTGAGCCAACAAAGCAAACAAAAGGCGGAGATTTAGGGATTGATGGCGTGATTAAGGTTTTAGTACCCCCTAACCCCCTTGACAAGGGGAACTCAACGGATCACCATGTTTTAATAAGTGTAAAAAGAAGCCAAAATATTGGCAGAAATGTCATCGACAACTTCAAATCGGCAATTCAAAGATATAGACGAAATAATAAACTCAAAACAGCTAATTCTCCCCCTGTCAAGGGGGCTGGGGGGTACTTCACTCTTCAGCACGGAGAAAAAATTAATTTGGCTAATTATGATGGTTTTATAATTGCATTTAGTTTTGGAAAAGGCTTAAAAGCTGAATTAGCTCAACTGGAAAGAGAAGAGGGCTTTAAAATTT
>CANLTT010000018.1 GCA_947494115.1 Candidatus Caenarcanales bacterium | reverse complement strand
ATTTCCATATCCTCTGGTTCTATGCCTTGCCAATAGGTTAAAAGAGTTATATTACTGAGTGGCGGCTCTTGATCTGGGCCATCAACCAAAGTTGCCTCATCTTTATAAGTATTAACTTGCTGGGCATCAGCTGGAGACAAAGCTAAAGTTACCAAAGTTTCTGTTCCACCTTTCTGGGCATTTTCCAAAGCACTATCACTTTTTTTAACATCCAATATCCTTGCTCGTTTAGACAGAGATTTAATAATTCTGTTCCCGCTTGCGGTTGTAAACACTCTAAATACGCTTACAATTTTGCTTTTTTGTAAAAACGGTTGAACCGCATCAGAACCCTTTAGAACCAAAGCAACTGAACTTTCACCCTCGGCTGGCATTAATTTTTCTTCAACTGCGCCACCTAAAAGATTACGGGTAATAGTTTGATTGGCAGAAACATTAATGGCTAAAGTTCCCCCAATTAAACTTGGATCGCTAACATCACTAAAAGAAGCAGCTTCTACCGAATTAGGGTGAACTTGTTTAAGGGTTAAATCTTGAGAAGTAAGTTGGCGACCAGCAGGTAAATCGACAGCGGCAGAAACCACACCAACCGTGCGATTAGCTTCGGCGGCTTTGCGATCTCCTTCCATCTTTAAATAAATTGCCATACCACCAAGTATAAGAACGACCACAACAATTGCGCCCAATAAGCCCATCATCGAACCACCACCTCTAGGGCCGCCACCGCCACCAGCTCTGGTTGTGCGATTAGTAACACGTGATGTTCTTCGGGTAGTACTACCTGCTGCCATTTAATTTTTTTGATTTAAACTAAGTAACTTAGAGATTCACCTGATTTGCATTTGATTAACGTTAAATTGTAAAAATATACAAAAAAATAGCTTAAAAATTTTTCATAAAACTGTATTTAGGTTTAATTATCGCCAAACTGTGTGAATAGCTTTGCAAAAAGGGCAAGTATTTATATAAAAGCCAAAATAAGCCCCCGCCCATGAAAAACTTCTTAAAGACTGGCACAAGTATTGTTTTAACTTTAGGTTCTGATCCTTTTGGTCGAAAATCTTTAGAAAAAAATATTAATCAAAATTATGAATTAATAAATCTCAAATATTTACCTTCTTTGTGCCAAGTTGAAAGTCTGAATCCAGATTTGATTATTTTAAATTTATACAATCAAAAAAAAGAAAACTTGGAGCATTTATTAAAATTAAGCCAAGAAATCAAAGATCAATATGGCTCCAACTTGCCGATCATGTGCCTTTGTGCCGATAATTTAAAAAAACAGGTCAGTAATTATCATTTTGAAAGAGTTTGGCCAATACAAGCCAGCACAGAGCATATTATAAGTGAAATTGAAGATTTAATCAAAATTAGCCAGCAAAATAAACAGCTCTGGGACACACTAAACAAACTTGAACACTTTAAAAAAACCGTTAATAAAGAATTAGAACAAGCCAGTATTTTTCAGGGTGCGCTCTTTAATCAAGCTATTGCACGCACCAATTTGCAAGTTTCTTATCATTATTTTTTCCAGCGTGAAATTGGCGGCGATTTTTTTAGAATTTTTGATTTATCGGCCAGCCATATAGGCATTTTAATTGGTGATGTCCGTGGGCGTGGAGCGGGTGGAGCTGTATTAATGGGCTTTATTTTGGGCGAACTTTATGCCATTAGCTCCGAAAAACAAAGAATATTATGGGCACCTTCTCAGCTTTTGGGGCATTTATCCGAATCTATTTATTCACATAATCAAATGTCTGAGCTTTGTTCTACGGCTTGGTATGGTGTTTTAGACTTGATAACTGGCCAATTAGAATATGCTAGAGCTGGCCATTCGTTTCCTTTAGTAGCGCATTCCGAAAAAAAAGAAATTAGTTTTATTGAAGGCGGCTCAGGTTTTCCGCTTGGTATTTTCCCCGGTATGACTTATCGCAATCACCATTTGCAAATTCCTCCACAGTCAAGGCTTTTACTTTATACCGAAGGGCTTTTAAATCAAAAAGATATTCATGAAAAACCTCTGTATACCAATTGGCTCAAAGATTGTTTTACGCAAAACTGTATTCAAAACAAAAACTTAAAAGATTTGCCCGCTTTGATTGACAGTAGCTTCACTGATTTATGCGCTGGAGCTGAGGCCACGGATGACCGTATAATTTTGTGTTGCGAAATTCCAACTTGCAATTCGGCTTATATTGATGTGGGGCCTAAGCAAGAAAATAACCCTGATTCGCTTTTAGCTAAAATTGAAACAAATGATTTAGAGCTGATTTGGGAACAGATTATGGCTTGTTTGCCGCAAAACCTTGATTTTGACACAAGAACAGAATTTGAAATCGGCTTAGAAGAATTATTAAATAAAGCAAATGCTCAGGTTCAAAAAGGCCGCTTAATTGCCACCGCCCAAGAACAAGAGCCTAAAGCAAAAGGGTTTATAATTAGTTGGTGGATTCATTCAGACCGCTTAGACCTTTCAGTGCGCCTTGATGCTGGCTCTGTGCCATGGTGTTATATACCAGATCTTAAAAGTAAACAAGAAGATAAAATCGAAACGGCCGCCTTAATTTTATACTTTGACAATCTGCAAGCCAGCAATGATGGCCTCGAAATTTCGATGAGCAAGATTTTTGGTTGAAAAACAATTTTAGCTTTTTGGCTTATTCTCTGGCTCGCTTGAAGATATTTGATCGAGCAAACTCCAAACCTCAAAACTTCTTTCAATTGAATTATCCAAATGAAAATGAATGCTCGGAGCGACTCTTAATTTAAAACGCCTACATATTTCGCCTCTCAGAGAAGGTATTGCTTCTTTCATAACTTCCAAAACGCCTTTTCTATGCTCTTCTTCAAGCACACTTAAAAAAATATCTAAATGCTGATAACCATTGGTTACCCGAACATCAATCACCGAAATTAGGCCAGCAAAGCGAGAATCTTTGAATTCTTTTAATTGCTTAGCATTAATCATACTCGCTAACTCTTTTTGTATGCTGGTACCCAAGCGAGAAGCCCGAGAAAAAGCTTGTTTGCCCATTACACTTTCCTTTCCTGAAGCTCAATTCCCCAACATTCAATTATATCTAAAGGCTGAAAATCATTGAAATTATCGAATAAAACACCACATTCAAAACCTTCAAGCACTTCTTTTGCATCATCTTTAAAGCGTTTCAGGCTATTTAAGCGCAAAGTGGCAATTTCTTTTTTATTACGTATAATTTTAGCAATGCTACCACGGGTGAGTTTGCCCTCTGTAACATAACAGCCCGCAATTTTAGTTTTACCAGACGGAAAGACTTGCCTAATTTCGGCTTGGCCATATTTAATTTCTACTTTTTCTGGTTCAAGTAAACCATTTATTGCTCGGCGCAAGGCATCGGTGATTTCATAGATAATATTATAATTATAAATTGGAACAGTTTGTTCTTGGGCAAGTCTAGAGGCTGTTCCGTCTATTACTGAATTGAAATTAACCACAATTGCATTGGTAGCCGCCGCAAGGTTTATGTCATTTTCAGTAACCGCTCCAGCCGCTGAATGTATAATTCTGATTCTTACTTCATCACTATTTAATTTATTAATTTCACTAGCAATAGCTTCGGCAGAACCCTGTACGTCCGCTTTAACAATAACTGCTAATTCTTTGGCCTGACCTTCTCGTACTTGCGAAGAGAAAAACTCTAAACTGCGAGATCTTTTTTGCTCATTCATTTTATCTCTAACATCTGATGATGAGGCTTTCGCTTCTTGTACATTTTTGAATACACTAAAAGTATCGCCTGCTTGCGGCAAAATGTCTAAACCTAAAATCTGCACAGGCGTAGAAGGCGGAGCGGCCATTATTTCTTGGCCAATATCATTAAAAATTGCTCTTACACGGCCAAAAGAACCACCAACTGCAATCGCATCTCCTTTGCGTAAAGTTCCGCTCTGTATAAGCAAAGTCGCTGTTGGTCCTCTGCTTGGTGATAAGGCCGCTTCAATTACAGCACCAACCGCCATCGAAGTCGGATTAGAGAGTAGTTTGTCTCCAAGCTCAGCATCGGCCACTAGCGTAATTTTGGTTAATAAATCGTCAAGGTTTAAGTTTTGTTTAGCACTAATTTTGGCGCAAACAGTGCTACCACCATAATCTTCAACCACCAATTCATGTTCTATAAGCTGAGTCAAAACACGATCTGGATTAGCATCTGGTTTGTCTATTTTATTTACGGCAATAATTATCGGGACACCAGCGGCTTTAGCATGAGAAATTGCTTCTATTGTTTGTGGCATAACACCGTCATCAGCGGCAACCACTAAAATTGCAATATCAGTAACTTGTGCACCCCTTGCTCTTAAAGCCGTAAAAGCTTCATGACCTGGAGTATCAAGAAAAGTAACTTTGCGGGTTTTGCCGTCATAATCAAGAACATTAATTTGATAAGCTCCAATATGTTGCGTAATTCCACCAGATTCTTGCGATGTAATCTGCAGTTTAGCTTTGCGTATAGAATCAAGTAAAGTAGTTTTTCCGTGATCTACGTGTCCCATGATGGTAACCACTGGTGGCCTATAAATCAAATCGGCTTTTTCTTCGGCGGTATGCACATCTACCAATTCTTTTAGGCGAGAGGCCAAGTCTTCAGATTGATCGGATTTTGGCTGTGTAATAGTAAGTTCGCAACCTAAATCAGAGGCAACCTGAATCGCCAAATCAGTTTCAAGCGTTTGATTGAGCGTGCGCATTATGCCTTTTAAAAATAAATTACGAATAATTTCGGCTTCTTGTACTTTTAGAAGGCCAGCTAACTCTTTTACTGTAACCGAATGCGCAATATTCAATTCTTTAGGTTTATTGTCTTCTTCGGCTAAACGGTTTTTGATTGTATTGGCTTTGCTTCCTTGCTGGCCTCTGCGAACATTATTTTGTTTTGGTGTGGTATTTTTACGTCTTGCATTAAAAGAAGTATTTATGGGCTTAGCAACTCTGTAAGGCTGTGTATCCGTACCATTTTGCGGAGTTTGTGTTTGAGGTCTTATTATGTCTGGCTTTCTAAGCTGAATATCGGGTTTTGCTTTTCTGGGAACAACAATTGGCGGCTTTTCTCTAGGAATTTCTTTTTTTATTTCGGTTTTGGGCACAGTTTCTTCTTTTTTAATTTCAACTTTAACCTCTGGTTGAACTTCAATGGGTTCAATCACTTTTTCTTTTTCTGGTTCAATGATAATTTCTTGGGTTTTTTCTAATTCAGGAGCGATTGGTAAAGTTATTAGCAAAGGTTTTTCCTCTATTATTGGTGTTGGGCTTGATTGGGCAATTTCGGTAGTTTCTATGATTGGTTCGCTTATTGTTTCTATTGTTTCTATTGTTTCGGCTATTATTTCGGTCGGCAAACGGCGAAGAACACGAGACTTTTTAGGAGCTTCAATTGAGCTAACCGAAGAATTCAAATCGTCATTATTATTGGAATTATTGTTTAAATAAACTAAAACTTTAGCCACCAAATCTCCTTCAAGAGAGCTAGAAGCTGTTTTATCGGTACAACCAAGCTTTTCGCAGATTTCAAGTATTTGTTTAGTTTTTTTTGTTTGCAAGTTTTTTCGATCTTTGTCTGATAAAGATTCTGATACCAAGCTTCTAGCCAAGTCGTAAATACGCATTTTCCCTTTAGTTAGCATTATGCCCCCCGATTAATTCTTTCAATTCTGGCAAAATATCCTCAATTTGTTTCTGATTAACAAACTTTAACCTTTTTGAATATTTTTTATTAAATTTAGCAAAATTCTGTTGACAAAGTTCTTTAAAGCACAAATAAAAAGAGCGACTCGGAATTACTTGTTTTATATCAATCTGGGTCAGAGATTTACAAGTGATCTTAATGAGTTCTTTTTTCAAAAAATACTGATTGCAACCTAAACATAGTCTTTTGAATTTCAAATCTTTTTTGGCGGGCTTTCGCAAATTTTTCTAAATTTAAACTAAATCTAGTATATCAAACAGTTTTCAGATAAGAATTATTTATTGAAATCGCATAATACCTAGTTTTAGAATGTATTAAATGTTGAATTTCGTGAAAACCTTTTTGGCGTGAATACCTTTTTTGAATTCTGCGAATATGCCCAGGGCCAATATTATAAGCGGCCAAAGCTAGCTTTAAATCTCCTTTAAAATCTTTTAGCATTATGTTCAAATACTTAGCCCCGCAGTCAATGTTTTTTTCAATATCATAAATTTCGGGCAAGGCTAAATTGCAAATATGTTTGGCCGTAGAAGGCATTAATTGGGTTAAACCACGGGCTCCAACTGGAGAAATTGCATTTGGCCTAAAAGATGATTCTTTTTTTATTAATTCAAAAAGCAAAACCTCGGGTAAATCGGTCTTAGAGCTAGCCTTTTGAATAGAAAAAGCGATTTTTTGTTTAGTTTGAAAATTCAACCCTTTAATCGGTTCAAGTTTTTTTAGAAGAAGGCTATGAGCTAACTTTGGAGAAGGTAAATAGCAAAAAGATAAAATTTCTTTATCGGCTTCTGCGATT
Source organism: Candidatus Caenarcanales bacterium (assembly GCA_947494115.1). Lineage (GTDB taxonomy): Bacteria > Cyanobacteriota > Vampirovibrionia > Caenarcaniphilales > Caenarcanaceae > CANLTT01. The sequence goes on along the minus strand of CANLTT010000018.1, from coordinate 13,011 downwards.
TGCAAGTTTGTTAAAAATAAAGCCATTAAAAAACCTAAACTAATTATATTTTCTTTATTAAATCTCATAATTAACTCGTCCTTTGTTTAAGAAAAAAATTAGTTAGTCAAAACCAAGCGACTAGAACATCTTGCAAATTGAAAACCAAATTCGTGATTTTGTCAAATTTATTTTGAAGTAAACTTATTTGAAATTTTGGAGGCAAGGGGATTCGAACCCCTGACCTTCTGCGTGCAAAGCAGACGCGCTACCAACTGTGCCATGCCCCCAAAGAAATATTCAGAATAAAAAAATATCATAGAATCATAAAGTTTGCTAGGATTATGAGGTAAAATCTTTCACAAATTTATATTTTAAGTTAAACTATAATTTAGATTCTTGAAAATGTGATGGGAATTGATTATTTTTCTGTCGTCTAGCTTTACTTATTAGAAATTGGCCAAACTAGAAAAAAAACAAAAAATTTCTAAAACGCCCCAAAAAGCGCAGTCAGGGGCTGAGCCGTCTCTAAAAGAAGAAAAAGCCAAAAAATTAACAACTGTTTCTACAATTCAAAAGACTTCTGCCGAAAAAACTAAATCTAAATCTACTCCTCCTTCGGCAAAAAATGAGGAATCTAGCAAAAATTCTAAAACTAAAAAAACCGAAACTAAAAGTCAAAAAGTTGTTTCTAAAGCAAAAACCACTTCCCAAAAAACTAATAAAACCGAAAGCAAAAAAATAAATAATACTAAAACAACTAATACTAAAACAAGCAAAAAGCCCGAAAAAACAAGCCCCAAAACTACCAAACCACCCAAAACCGAAGAAAAGAAAATTAAAAAAACTCAAATTTCTGAAGAAAAACCAAATTTGCCCAAAAAAGCCCGCAAGAAAAAAGACGATAAAAATACACAAGCTCAGCCAGCGGCCTTAAACAATTCTAAAAAAATTGGCGCAATTAATAAATTAAAATCTTCTAAGCTTAGTGCAAAAAAAATAAAAGCCAAAAAAGATGACGAAGAAGAAATTTTAGAAGATTTAGACGCTTTGAGCTTGGATCTAGATGGTGATATTGATATTCTTCCTCCAGTTAAAAGACGACCCGGCAGACCAGCCAAACAAAAAGACCAAATCACTTCAAAGCTCATAGATTTTCCTTCTTCTGTGAGGCTTCCGAAGCGACAATCGACAAAGCCTAAAAGAACCTTAAGTACAACAATTCCGGGTTCGGCTTTGGCTCAGCTTTTATCGGTTGGCGATTTGGTTAATTCGGGTAAAACTGTTTTTGAAAACAAAATCGAAAATAAAGAAGAAATCAAAAAACTGCCACCATTTTTAAATTTACAGCATATAGACCCCGAAATAGAAGAAGAAATACAAGCTTTACCGTCTTGGACACCTAGAAGTTGGGTTACCCGCGAAGGCGAAAGATTGATTATAAGAGGACAAGAATTATTAAAAGAAGAACAGTTTGGCAATTTAGAAACCGAAACGCCCTCTGGTGTAATTTCGCAAGAAGAAGTTGATGAAGTAATTAGAAGAATTCGTGATTCTTACAAAAAGAAGAGTTTATCTAAAAAAACTAATTCTATTTAGGCTTAAAAACCAGCCCTAAAAGCCATAAGTTTAAAGCAATAATTATCAAAGCAATAGTCCAAGAAAGTATTTTTAACCAAAGTGGATTTACAAATTCGCCCATGAATTTTTTATTGCTCGTGAATAAAACCAAAGGAATGACCGCAAAAGGTAGTTGAAGACTTAAAATAACTTGGCTTAAAATTAATAAACTGCTTGTGCTTTTTTCGCCAAAACTTAAAATCACAAATAAAGCTGGCAATATTGCTAATAAACGGGTGATTAAACGGCGTAGCCAAGCTTTGATTTTTAAATTTAAAAAACCTTCCATTACTATTTGCCCCGCTAAAGTTGCCGTTAAAGTAGAACTTTGCCCCGAAGCCAATAAAGCCAAACCAAAAAGCAAACTTGCAAAACCAACCCCAAGCAAAGGCGAAAGTAAATGGTGAGCAGTTTGAATTTCGGCAACTTGTTGGTGGCCAGAAAAATGAAAAGTGGCGGCTGAAACAATTAAAATCGCTGAATTAATAAATAAAGCAAAAGACAAAGCAATTGTAGAATCGAGAGTGGCAAATTTAAGAGCTTCTTTAGGGTTTTTCCAATCACGGGTTTGCACAATAGAAGAATGCAAATATAAATTATGCGGCATAACGGTCGCTCCTAAAATGCCAATTGCAATATAAAGCATTTCGGGGTTTTGCAAAATTTGCACCGAAGGAATAAAGCCTTTCAAAACAGCCCCAAATTGCGGTTGAGAAAAATAAATTTCAAGCCCAAAGCAAATACCAACAACCGCCACCAAACTTATAATCAAGGCTTCTATATATCTAAAACCTTTGTTTTGCAACCACAATAAAACAATTACATCTAATGAAGTGATTAAAACACCGTAGACAAGTGGAATTTTAAAAAGCAATTGTAAAGCGATCGCACTTCCGAGTAATTCAGCCAAGTCGCAGGCAATAATGGCAATTTCGCATAAAAACCATAAAAAATAATTAACATATTTATTAAAATAAGCACGACAAGCTTGCGCTAAATCTTTTTTGGTGGCCACGGCTAAACGTACACACAGAGCTTGTAGCAAAACCGCCATAATATTAGAAAGCAAAATTACCGAAAGCAAACTATAGCCGAACCGTGAGCCGCCCGCTATATCAGTTGCCCAATTACCGGGGTCCATATAGCCCACCGAAACCAAATAGCCAGGACCAACATAAGCCCACATTTTGCGCCAAAAGCTTTGAACCTGCGGTATTTTTACACTTCGATAAACTTCAGGTAAGCTTGGAGTATTATTTTCGGTCATTTTTTATTTGTCTTGTGTTCTAGATTTAAGGGCTTTGTATATTCCTTGTACAGCTCAAAGAAAAATTTTACCCTTTCTAGTTGAGTATTAAAAGTAGTTTGCTTGTAAGGCTCCTGTATTTTTATCCGCCTAGAAAAACTGGCTGATTTCAAAACCTCACGGTCAAGAAAATTCTTTGCTTTTCAGGCCAATTTTAGCTAAAATGATAAATTCTTATTTTGTTTTTTAGTAATGACCGAAAAAATAGCTACACGACAAGCATATGGAGAAGCTCTTTTAGAATTAGGTTCTCAATATAATGATTTAGTTGTTTTAGACGCTGATTTGAGCGGTTCGACTGGAACGGGTAAATTTGCAAAACAGTATCCAGAGCGGTTTTTTAATATGGGAATTGCGGAACAAAATATGATTTCTACGGCCGCCGGTTTTGCCGCAGTAGGGAAAATACCTTTTGCTTCTAGTTTTGCCATGTTTGCGACTGGTCGGGCTTGGGAACAGGTTAGAAACTCAGTTGCCCATAATAATTTTAATGTAAAAATAGCCGCCACTCACGCCGGTATAAGCTTAGGAGAAGACGGAGCAAGCCATCAAATTATTGAAGATTTAGCCATTATGAGCGTTATTCCTAAAATGTCGGTTTTTGTACCCGCCGATGCCACCGAAACAAAAGCCATGATGAAAGCCTTAATGCAATACGAGGGTCCAGCCTATATTCGTCTTGGTAGGCCAGCAGTGCCCGTACTTTTTGAAGCTAATACTTTTAATTTTGAAATTGGCAAAGCGCAAATTATTAAAGAAGGCCACGATATTACTATTATTGCAATTGGTTTTATGGTACATAAAGCTTTAGAAGCGGCCGAAGAATTGGCTAAACAAAATATCAAAGCCGAAATTATTAATTTATCTACAATTAAACCGCTTGACGAAAAAACTATTTTGCAAAGTGTTCAAAAAACTGGCTGTGTGATGGTAGCCGAAGAACATAATAAAATTGCGGGCGTAAACCAAATGATAGCAGGTTGTCTTGCGCAAAAAACCGAAAAATTTTATCCTCTTGAAGTTGTGGCTATTGAAGATCGTTTTGGGCAAAGCGGCACTCTAGAAGCTTTAATACAAGAATATGGTTTAACAACCGCTCAAATTATAGAAAAAGCTTTAAAGGCTTATCAGCGCAAACTCAAATAATATGTCAGAAATTTATAATTTGGCTTTGCTAGGTTATCCTGTCGGGCATAGTCTTTCGCCGCAAATACATCAAGAATTTTTCAGGCAAACTAATCTTAAAGGTGGCTATTTATGCCTTAAAACCGAATCAGAACAATTAGCCCAAAATATTCATTATTTGCAAGAACTTGGCTTTAAAGGCGTTAATCTAACCATTCCGCATAAAGAAACTGGTTTAAAATTAGCGCATAAAACCTCATCTATGGCCAGCTTAATCGGGGCGGCTAATACTTTGGTTTTTCAAGCTGATAAAACTATTTATGCCGAAAATACTGATTGGTTGGGCTTTTTGCATTCTTTGCCGTCAGATGTAAAACAAAATAGCCAAAAAGCAATTATTTTAGGGGCTGGTGGCTCGGCTCGGGCAGTGGTAGCCGCTTTACAGGAAACTAATATTTCTCAAATTGAGCTTTTTATACGCAATTCCAGCTCTTCTCAAAATAAAGCCCAAGCTCTGAAGGCTTTAAGACCGAATATCAAATTTCAAGTTCATTTATTCGACAATTTGCCTTTAATAACCGATTCAGACTTAATTATTAATACAACTCCAATTGGCATGAGCGGTTTTGATTTAGACGAAAGCCCTTTACCAGAGAAGTTTTTAGATCATATTAAAAATTCTAATTGTTATTTTTATGATTTAATTTATAATCCAAGCGAAACAACTTTTTTGAAAACTGCTAAACAAAGGGGCTTTCGGGGTCAAAATGGTTATAATATGCTTTATTTGCAAGCTTTATATGCTTTTTGTTTGTGGACGGGAATTGAAGTTGAAAGCCTAAAATTAAAATGCAGTTAAAAAACAAAGTTGCTTTTATTACGGGGGCGACAGGCGGCATAGCCGAAAATATTGCCCTTTCTTTGGCCGAAGAAGGCGTAAATTTAATTTTACAATACCGCTCAAATGAAGCCAAAGCCAAAGCAATTGCTAGCCAAACAAAAGGCTCTCTTTTGCAAACCGATTTAAGCACTGCAAGCCAAGTTTCAGAGGCTTTAAAAAATGTTTGGTCTGTTTATGGGCGTTTAGATATTTTGATTAATTGTATTGGTGATTTCCACTTTAGCCCACTATCAGAGCTTAAACCTGAAACTTTTAGCCAAATAATTAATTCTAATTTGCAAATTGCTTATAATCTTTGTCATTTTGCACTACCTTATCTCAAAGAAAGCTCAGAAAGCCGCATTCTAAATTTAGGATATGCTACGGCCTCGCAAATTGAGCCTAAGCCAAATATATTACCTTATCATATTAGCAAAATGGGTTTAATTCTTTTAACTAAAGCTTTCGCCCATACAGAGGCAAGCCACAAAGTTTTAATTAATTGTTTGTCGCCAGCGATTGTTGAAAACACTGATTATTGGCCTAAAACACAAATACCGCTTCAAAGACCAGCCAAGCTCAGCGAAATCAGCAATGCGGCCTTGTTTTTGCTTAAGTCCGACTATATAACTGGTTTTAATTTAGAAATCGATGGCGGTTGGCGAGGATTGAATTGATTGCTATATCAACCTTCAAATTGATATTCTTCGATAGCGGCTGGTGATGACTTTGCAATAACTGGTGGTGTACTAAAAGCCACTCTCATGGCCTGAAAAGCCCCAGCTAAACCACTTAAAGCACCCAAGGCTGGCGAAACCATTTGGGCAATTTGCGCACTGCGGCCTTCTAAAGGTAAATTACCCGCAATGCCACTCGCCATAGTGCCCAAGGTGTCCAGTAAAGACATTCCGCTACTAAAATTACCAAAAACTGAGCTTGAATAAAGAGCTTCGGGTGGCAAGTTTAGCGGAGCAATTTTATTTAAAAGAGCACTTGTCAAAGAGGTGGCGGTTTCGGTGCTTAGGGCCATTGCTTGCGAATTTGCACCCGCTGGTCCTGTATTAGAATATAAACTAGGCCCAAAAGTACCGCTTGAATTGAGTGAACTAAACAATGATTCAAAACTATCAGTTTGTCCAGTTGGCCCAAAGCCCCCAATGGGCAAAGGATTAAAGCTTGAAGTGCCTCCTAATTGGCTTAGGATATTGCTTGGAATATTATTTAAACTACTTGTGCCACTGGTCATTTTGAAAAACTCCTTAAATTAAACTACTAAGATTACGAATATATTCTTTTTCAGAACTGCTTAAAAGCTGATTAATACGAGAAATAGTGGTTATGCGATCTCGGGTTTCGGTGAACTTGCTGTATTCAAGAGGAATTTGCACATTAGAACTTTCTTGCGTTTTTTGCCTAACTTTAGTTTGTTCTAATAATCCTAAACAAACAATTAAAGGTTTTCCAGCTGTCTCTGTGGGTCTATAAACAAAACCATCATAATCAAGCTTTTCAGCCGAGGGGTAATTCCAAACATTTAATTTGGTTAGCGGGATTTTGGTTCCATCACTTTTTTTACCTAAAATTTCACCATTAGTTTCGATTTCATAGCCCGTAATTCCCTTTGGCATTTGGGTTTTTGGGCAAATAATATAATCTCCCGAAACTAAATTGCCGTCTTTGTCTTGGCTTAAGGTTAAGTTTCGGGTTAAGACAGTTTCACCTTTGGCATCATTCAAAACAAAAAAACCTTTTCCTTCAAGCGAAACATCATTTGGATTGTCGCTCATGAGCAGTTTTCCAGCTTCCATATTTCTTTGAACTTGCCCTAAGGTTTCATCAAAAGAAAAAGAACGTTCGGTTTTATAACTTGGAGTGGAGGCATTATTTATGTTTTTAGTAACCGTCTCAAGGTCAAAGAAAGCCTTTTCAGCTTGATCTTGTAAATCACTAATTATTCCAGCATAGAGCATAGTTCAAGTTTTTTTATTTCGCTACTTGTACTAATCCTCAAACTGAACCGAAAAAACTCCACTTTTTAGTTTAAAAACAGCATTTTGTGGTTTTAACAACACTATGGACAGTTTATCAAAAAGTAATTTATTTGCAAAATGTGCGTTCTTGAGTTACCTCGTTCTTAGGGGTCTCGTCGCCGACCCCTAAAACCCCGCTCATGGGGTGCCGCCCCCAAACGACGGATTGACAGCTTATTGCGATTCAGTCCATTATTGCTCATGACAAGCCTGTTTATTTTGTTATTTTAAAAACTGTCCATAGTGTTAGTTTTAACAGATATGAATTTGACTTATTTTTTTGCGAGTTTACAAAATAGAACTCCTGGGGAGGGATTTGAACCCCCGACCAAGCGGTTAACAGCCGCCCGCTCTACCACTGAGCTACCCAGGAAAATTACAACGAAAAGTATAATACCACAAAGCTTACAAAATAATTAGTAAATTTAATAAGTTTGCCAGCCAATAAAAAAATAAAACATAATTTATAATACGCCCAACTTCTTGCCCAAAGAGCTTAGACCTAAAATTAAGTTTGGCAAATTTAAAAAAATCAAAAATCAATTTTCAAATTTGCCTCTTAAAATTCTAGCTAGTTTTTTAGAGAATCTTAGACGACAAGGCAATTCCTTCATGGTTAGAATAAAGGCGGGCATAATATTCTAAAATCATACGATTGCTTGTAAACTGCGATTCAGCCATGGTTTTCGCCATAAGCATTCGTCGTCCCCATTCGGCTTTATTACTATAAAACATTGGAATAATTTCGTTTTCAAGTGTTTTCATCATAGATTCATAATCTTTTTGGTCTTGCTCTTCGGTGGTTTCGGGCACTTTGTCATCGCCAATAACCCAACCAGTCTGGCCTGGTATATAACCTTCAACCCACCAACCATCAAAAGTGCTAAAGTGCAAAGAACCATTCAAGCTGGCCGACATTCCCGAAGTTCCTGAGGCTTCTAAAGGTCGTCTTGGGCAGTTTAACCAAATATCTGAACCCTGTTTTAAAATACGGGATAAAGCAATTTCATAACCAGGTAAAATCACCATGCCAGGCAGTTCACGGCTTAAAAGCGAAATCTGATTAAATAATTCATGTGCATCTCTAGCGTCTGGATGAGGTTTACCCGCAAAAATTAATTGTATTTTCTTTTCTTCGAGTAATTTACGCAGTCTTTCTTTGTCTTTTAAAATAAGCCATGGTCTTTTATAATCAGCGAAGCGGCGTGCCCAGCAAATAGTCAGAACGTCTTTGTCCAGTAAAATGCCCATTTGTTCGCTAATATATTCTGTCAATTCAGAGCGCATTTCATCTTTGCGTTTGACAGCCACTTCTGGAGTCTTTGCTTCTGCAAATTCATTGTCTTGCCAGCTTTCACGGTAAATGGCATTAGTAATAGCAATTATAGGGCTGGCAGTATCTACCCAACTCCACATTTGACGAGCAACTTCGCCGTGTAATTGAGAAACACCATTAGCAATTCTTGACAATTTTAAGCCAGCAACCGTCATATTAAAAGGCTCACCGCCAATTGCTTTCGCTTGTTCATAATTTATAGTCGAAGGAAAACAAGTCATTTTAAACATTAAATCAAGCGGATGTTCTTCATTGCCAGCTTTAACTGGAGTATGAGTTGTAAAAACAATTTTACTTCTAACTTCTTTATAAGCCTCTTCAAAAGACATTCCCTGTAAAATCAAATCATTAATCAGTTCAAAACCAGCCAAAACAGCATGACCTTCATTAAAATGATAAACATCAATGCGCTGACCTAAAGCCCTTAAAACCTTAACTCCGCCCACACCGAGTACAACTTCTTGGGCAAGCCTTGTAGCCTGAATGCCCTCATAGAGACTGTGAGTAATTGACTTTGATAAATCGTCATTTTCAGGAATATCGGTGCTTAACAGATATAATGGGCAAGTTCCAAAAATATTAGACGGTAATTCGTATGCCGCAACACGCACATCATGGCCATGAACCTGCACTGTAACCCGAATGCCAGTATCTTTTATAAAATTATAATGCCTTTGTGTATATTGAATAGCAACTTGCCCATTGCTACCGATAATTTGATCATAATAACCATATTTATAAAGCAAGCCAATACCAACCATAGGCAATTTCAGTGAGCCAGCGGCTTTAACATAATCACCCGCTAAAATACCCAAACCGCCCGCATACATACGCAAGGATTGATCTATACCGTATTCCATACAAAAATAAGCCACTGTAGGCTGATAAATGGTTGGTTTAATATTTGAAAGCATGGTTGAAGTTAAAGTTGAATCAGTGGTTGCAAGAATAGACATATTTATTTTTTGAATTTACAATCTAATACTTAATCTAAACTCTTAGTGCCCAAATTAAAAATAACAAGACTAGTTTTGGCAATTGATTCACTAAGAATTTATAAAAACTCAACCCGCAGTATTATAAAACAAGGCAAGATTAAGTTACTTTTTGATTCCTAATTTACGTAGAATTCTATTTAATATTAAGCCACTTTCGATTCTTTGTATACCCGTTCTTAATTCGTGATTATTAAGGAATTAATGGCATTTACCATATGAATCCAAGCTATTACAATAAAGATTTTTGCAATGTTTATTAGTTTAATGAATCTCCAAATCTTTCACCCAAGGAAGACTGACTCACTTTTCTTATTTCGCAAGCAATCTAATATAACTCTCAGAAATTAACTATTTTATATTACTTTATTCAGTTTCATTATTATTAAGGCCATATTCTTTTAAACGGGCTTCAATTTCGGTTGCAGAATAAGTTTGCCCATTAATTCGATTATAAGCTAATTCTTCAACTTCTGCTTCTAGAGAGTCTAAAGATATATTCAGTTTGTTTGCGGCGGATAATAAAGCTTCCTTGTAGTATTTTTCTAATTGGCTTTTAACTTCAGGGGATACCAAATCAAAAATGCCAACTATATCGTCCCAGAGCAAATCAGCTTTAAACTTAGCCATTGCCTGAATTATTTGCTGTTTTTCTTCTTCGGGATTCATTTTTACTTATCTTTTTCAAACTGCTCAATTACATTTGCCATTTCGATTGCGGCTAAAGCGGCTTCAGCTCCTTTGTTTCCTTGTTTACTACCAGCTCTTTCAAAGGCTTGTTCAAGTGTATCGGTAGTTAAAATGCCCAAAGAAATTGGCACACCACAATTCAAACTAGCCTGTGCAATACCTTTAACCGCTTCGCTGGCAATCAAATCAAAATGCAAAGTTTGTCCTCTAATCACGGTTCCAATTGCAATAATCGCCGAATATTTTTTGCTTTCGGCCATTTTTTTGCACATCAAAGGAATTTCATAAGAACCGGGCACATATGCAATTTGAATATTTTCTTGCATTCCACCATGGCGTACAATCGCATCAATTGCACCTTCTAGCAATTTACTATTTATTAAATCATGCCAACGGCTTATAACAATGCCAAACTTTAGATTGTGTGCCAGCAAATTGCCACTATAAATCATAAAATAAAATAAAATTGGTGTTGATAAGTTTAACATGCAAGAGCGCAATAGCCAATTTTTCGACTCAATTAAATTGATTAATATTTTTTTGTTTTTGTACTTGAGAATTTAAATAGTTTCAATTTGTAAATTGCTGTAATCATAGTTTACTAAATTACAAAGCTTTATAATAAAACTAATAGTACTATTTGCACTTAAATTACCTTCAACAAAGTGATTTTTAGTAAATTCTATTTTTGCTCTTATTTTATTAGAGTCATTTTCTAAAGAAAAGTACTTATTCAATTCAGAATTACTAATTATTTGTTTAAATTCAGTCGGTGATTTTTCATATAAACTTTTACAAATTATTTTTAATATATCTTTCCAAGAATCTGCTTGAAATGGTTTGTCTTCTATATATAAAATCTTTGGTTTTTTACCAGTAAAATTAGTATTTTCATCTAAATCATATACTTCTTTTTCTTGTTCATATTGTAAAATACTAACTGGATAAATCCATACTTTAGTGGCAATCTCAGCCAAGTTCTTAGCTCTTTTTATAATTTCTTTTTCATTCCATTCTTTCACTTCATTTAAGCCTTTATTTAAATTTAAAACATTGGCTCTACTATCTATTTTTTGTTTTTCCTGAAAGCCTTTATTGCCCATTTTTGAATTATTAGCCGTAAGTCTTAAATTACCAATTGTATGTAAATATTTTTTATGAATTTCTTGATAATTTTCCCCTAATTTCTGTTTATCTTTAGCAGTTAGCCTTTGTGGCATTATATGTTCTATTGTTAAATCATCTAAATCTACTTTGTACTCTGAATTGTGATTTTCTAAAGAATGAAATAAAAAGTTTTTGTTTTTTCGGTTGAATTTATATACTTCTTTTATTTCTAAAGCACTAATTAAAGACTCATTATCTGGGAATTTTAAATTAGCTGACTTTGATAATAAAATACTACTTAAAGTATCAGAATATTTTATTTGTGTATCTAATTTATTATTAATTTCTTTAGCCAGTATAATAAAAAATTTGTTTAATCCTTGATTAGTTCCTTCGACAATAATTCGCCTAAAGGCATAACTTTCAATTAATCTTAATACTAAAACAATTTCTTCTTCAGGTAATATTTTTTTCTCAAATTTGTCTAATAAATCTAACAAATATGGATAACAAATTTTAAAGTCTAAATTAAAAAGTTTTTCTAAATTGTGATTAATATTTTTGTTTGGGTGAGAACTTTGCTGAATACAATAACTATATATTTTTGCAAAGTACATTAAATCTTTGAGTATAGATTCTTTATTTTTAAACTTAATTTTAGTATATTCTCTAAATTTATAATAAGTGTCTCTATCAGTTTGTTTCACACTTATATTTAGTTTAAACATTAAATAGTTTCTAACAAATTCAGCAATATTATTATTAGTCAGTTTTTCTATTTTTAACCAATAATTAGTATAAAAGTTTTCTTGTTCCTGATTTTCTAAATCCATTAAAATATAATTTCTAATCAAATCACCATCATTTAAGCCAACTCCAGTTGAGTTTAAACTTTCAAAAATCAATTGTGGGTCGTCTTGCCCTTTATCAAGAGTTATTAAAACTATTTCTAATTTACGAAAAGCCTCAAGTAGAGAGCTTCCTTCGTAATTATCTTTTTGTATTTGATGATAGAAAAAATTATAATTAGAGACAATATTTGAATCTTCCTCAATTTCTGTACCATTAAATAATTCATTAAAATAAGCTTTATCTTGTTTATTCGGTTTTAATCTAATTCTTTTTGAGCTATCTTGAGAATGTCTGTCTATTAAATAATCTGATAGCTGGTCTTGTAACCTTTCTTCTATTTTATTTTTCTTTAAATAATTTTGTAAAGCCAATAATAAAAGAGAAATTGTCGTTAATCTTTGCTGTCCATCTATAACTGAATACTCTTGAAAACCAGCATCAATAATAACAATACTACCTAAAAAATAAGCTTTGACCTCGCTTTTTCGCAATGACAATAAATCATTCCATAATTTTTCACAGTTCTCTTTTTGCCAAGCATAATCCCTTTGATAAACTGGAATAATGAAGCTTTTGCCACTGCCTTCCAAAAAGTTAAAAATTGGTATTTTGTTTACTTGCATTTTTGTTTTATTTTTATTCTTTTATTATAAGTTCAGTTTCATAATTAATGAGGTTTTTCCGAAAAACAAACCACCTCATTAATTAATTTTTTAATATGAAAAGACTAAATCAATACTGCGAAAACAATTCCCTACTGAGTGGAAAATAAGTTTTATTTATTTCTTTTTTTAAATGCTCCGCAATATTGCAATAGTCCAAAATATCTACTTCAAAAGGCAAATCACTTTCTTTAAAAGCTTCTTCAAGGTCTGCCATTATTGCTAATGATTGTTTTGTTTCGCCTACTAATCAGCAAATTCTTTATTAGTGAACTTAACTCGTGAGCCAAAAGCCCAAACTTCGAGTATATTTAAAGAACTGTGTCAATTAATGACTTAGTTCATTGTATCAGCTTGAGAGCTTAATTGTCAACCTCCCTTCAAAAAATATGGCTAATTGAGATATGGTCATTGCCCAGTTCTGAAGAG
>CANLTT010000017.1 GCA_947494115.1 Candidatus Caenarcanales bacterium | reverse complement strand
TTACCTCTTCCTGAGACATTCCTCCCTCAAATGCCTCTATTACTTTTTTCCTTAAATCTTTAGAATATGTCATTTTATTTTTATTATTCACATATTCTAGATCTCTTTAGCGGGGATTTGCTATAGCCGAATTAGCCAATTATTACCAAACAAGGCCGATGCAAATAATACAAATACTATCGGGAATTTTTGCAAAATGCTGGATGGTTTTTTAGCCGACGGCACAGTAAGCGATCCCGAAAGAAATGTTCTAGAGCCATGGTTTCAACAAAATAATGGTTCAACTCAAAATGCTTGGTTTTTAGAAAAATTAATAAATTTAGCCCGTGAAAACTATGTTAAAAATAATCAAATTGAAACTTTTGCTTTATGCCCTCTGGATGGTGATACAACTAAACCCACCATTTTAGGACAATCAACAATAGAAGATTCTGCGAGCTTAATTAAACTTTTTGCTTTAGCTTTGGTTACAGATTTAGTTGAAAATTTAGACGAAACTTTAATTCAAAATACGCAAATTCCAAATCAGCAAACTGGATCGAGCGAAATTGAAGAATTTAAAACTGTTGGACAGTGTGTAGAGGCCATTGGCAATCATAGTTCAAATATTGCTTTTAATAAATTGGTTTATCATCTGGGGGCTAAAGCCTTAAACGAAACAAACCCAAGCCCACAAAGAGCTAAAGCCCAATTTAATGAATTACTTAAAGAGAAAGGTTTTACAAATACTCAGATTGATAATTTTCTTTGCCAAGAGATTGAAGGTGATGGCAAAACAAATCCTACTTGCGTACCAGACTTGCTTAAGGCCATGCAGATCGTTGCCCAGAACACCAAAATAAATCAGTATATTTACCAAGAAAACATCGATGACAGTTGCAGGCTTAAATATAACAATATTGATTCTTTGTTTAGCAAAATTGGCAGTAATGATAATGTCTTTGGGAATATTGCCGTAATCGAAAAAGAAGGTCAAAAATATATTAGTTTGATTATTGACAAAAATTATCTGAATGAAAGCGATTCAAGCGGCAAAAGAAAAGTTGATAATATCGAAAATAATAATAGTAATAATTGCTTTTTAGCCGAGGCCACCGAAACTTTAATCTAGTTTAATTTAAGAATAAAGCTTTTTGGTCTTGTAAATTTCACAAGCCGAACTTAAGTTTATTTTTAAAATCTTTTTTATATTTTTTTAGGCAAATAAGCAAAACCGTCAAATCATGATTAAATGTTGTTTTGAAAGCAATTCAAATCAGCTTTAATTTGGTTTTGATTTATCTATCAACAAACTTTCAATGTACAATTTCGCTAAAAGTTTATTACAATCTACCAGAAAGTAATCAAAACAAGGAGAAATAAATGCGAGTAATGCGAGTAATGCCAAAAAGAATAAAGATGAAAAGATCGTCAGAACAAATAAAACAAAAAAAAGCAATAAAACAATTCCAGATACTGACCTCAAGGGCACAGACAGCTCAATCCGTAATAGAACTCAATAAAGGAACTACCACCTCCCCAGAAACACAACCTGCAGAAACATCAGACCAGCCAACACCACCACACAAACCGACAAGGCAGACAAGCCTGAAAGAAACACTTTTGACAGCCGCCTTGGCTACAGGTGCAATCTTTACCCAGTCTGCTTTAACACCCGCCGCCGCAGCCACACAAACAAATCTCAGAGAACAAACCCCGCCAGCAATTGAACGAAGAATAGAACCATCAACAAAACCTTCGATAGAAAGTCTAATAGCTCACGGTGAAGGTGAAGGTAAAGGCGAAACTATCGAAGAACCAGTAAAGCGAGGTGATCCACGAAGAGAATCCAAGAACAATCTGGGTGAAAATTTAATAAAAGTAGCAATGGGAGTGCCGATCGAATTAACTTTCTTAAAAGGCTTGGTTTAAAACAGCTTAATAATTCTCTTCAGTTTCATGTTCAGGCGAATCAGACCAAGTCAGCAAGGTTAAATTATATTCCACATCGGGGTCTTTAGCCTTGCGGTCATTTAAGGCAAAGCCAATTAATTTAGCTCCCGTTAAAATGTCCTCTCTGATATGCACACAGCGATAGTTTAAAGCTGGCATATTAAAACTTTCGTGGAATTGAAGCTGAAAGAGGTAATTTTCATTCACTTCAAAATTGGCTTCTGCCTCTGGGTCAAGCGCTAAACTTAGGCCATTGTGGCTTATATCGTGTGTGTAAAATTGGCTAACAGTATAAGTCTTAGGATCAACCAAAAGCACTGATGTTCTAAAAACCACACGCTGAGAGGCTCTGGCTTCCAAAAAGTTTTTTAGTCTTTTCAGTTCAAGCAATTTATAAGTGATTTCAGTGTTTTCGTTTTGGGCTAAAGCTTGTGATTCACCAATACGGGCAATCCAAAATTTCACGCCAAATAAGCGTGGCGGAGCTAATAAAATGGCTGTTCCTTTTGGCAAAGCGGCTAAATTTTCTTGTGAAGAAACCAAAAGCGAATTCCATTTTGAAACCGCCAGCAATTGTTCTTGACGGCTTCCAATAAAGCTTTGATAAAGGCTTAAAAGCAAATTGATAGTTCTATCATTCTCTTCAATTAGTTTACCAACCGCAAAACCTCTTTTTCCGTCAGGCAAGCAGATTTTTGCACTTAACCAAATTTCAGTCGGACAATCACTTTTTTCTTTTTGCATATTCGCCAAGCAGTTTGTATTTCTTAAAAATTCCACGCCAAAGGCCTTTTCAAACTATACTAAAACTAATTTAAGTTAATTTGTCGAGAAAATGGCTCAAAAAGCAATTTATTTTATTTTTGGCGAAGACCGCTTTCGCTTAAATTGTGAACTAACTAAACTAAAAACAAGGCTTTTGCACGAAAATAAAGTTTTTTGTAAAATTTCAGCCAAAGACGATTTACAATCTGGGCTTTTTGGTTTATCGCTTTTTGCCGAAAACAAATTGGTTTTAATTGATATTCAAGATTTTACGGCCGATATTTTGCATAAACTTTTAGAAGAAAATCTAGAACAAGTTTCAGACAATTTAGAAATTATTTTTTATCAAGCGGGCAAACCAGATAAAAGGCTTAAACTTTATAAATTTCTTGAAAAAATTTCATTAGAAACTATCGAAGTAGCCGAATTTAGCCCTTGGAAAACCCAAGACATTATTAAATGGGCGGTAGAACAAGCTAAAGAATTAAATATAAAAATTAATAATTTGGCTTTGCAAAAACTAGTTGAATTTTACGGCTCAGACACGGCCTCTATTAATTCGGAATTACAAAAACTTGACTGTTATACCGAAGGCAAAGAGATTAAATTGGCAGATATTGAACTTTTATGCCAAGCCCAAGATAATTTATTTGATTTGGTGGATTTATTATTGCTTGGGCGTTTTAAGGAGTTTTCGCAAATTACCCAAAAATTGTTTTTATATCAAAACCCGCTACAGGTGCTGGCTGGCTTGCAAACTATTTTTAGAAATTATTTAAGCTTAAAAAGTTTACAAATTGAAAATTTACCATCGGCTGAAATTGCCCGCCTAACCGCCAAAAACCCTTGGAAAATTGGACAAGATTTGCAAAAAATAAAAAATATTTCTTTTGACTTTTTGTTAAAAATTAATCAAATGCTCAATCAAACCGAAGAAGACCTTAAAACTGGCGCAAGTTTTGACCCTAATTTACATTTCAGGTTTAAAATTTTAAGTTTACAAAGTTAGCTAAAATAAAAATATGCAATCAAAATATATTAATCCATATACTGATTTTGGTTTTAAAAAAATATTTGGTGAAGAAGCCAGCAAACCTCTTTTAGTGGAGTTTTTGAATTGTTTATTACCACCTAATAATACTATTGAAATTTGTAAAATGAATAAACCAATTAATACTCGGTGATAATCTCGAAGTTTTAAAGTCTTTGCCGTCTGAGAGCATTGATTTGTTTTATATTGATTCTTGTTTTTTAGTAATCGCAATCAGAACAAGAATATATAAAGTTTAGAAAGCAAAAACTGTTTATAGATCTGTTTAGTATAAAACCAATTTACATTTTAAAATTTCAAGTTTGGCAGTTTAATACCAAGGCGAGGTGGGCAAAGGCTGATTTGGCATAGCTGGATAAGACGTGCGGGCATATTGAGGATATTGATAATAAGCTGTTCCTAAAGAGTCTCTGTAGGCCGATTCTCGGCGAGATCTTAATGAAGCACCTTCCAAAGCAGAGTCTAGAAGCGTTGCACCTAAACCGATTCCCGTGCCGAGCCATTGGCTAGCAACCACCGCACCATTAGCAGTTGTATTAGCATTAAATTGTAAAGTCGGAAAACCAGCCACCGAACCAGAACTTGTACTACCAAAATTATTTAAAGTGCTTGAATCTGTGGTTAAATAGCTGTCAAACCAAAAAGGATAAGCCGTATTTTGTGCCAAAGTAGAAGTTTGTTTAATAGCCTGACGAAAAGCCGAAAGTGCTGGCGGTGGCAAAAACTCGCCCTCTCCTGGTAAATAGCTATACTCCGAAGTGTTTGGATATAAATAAAGTGGTACATTAGCCCCGGGGAAAGGCCTCTGCATATTTTGAGTATTTTGCAAATTGGGATAAACCGACTGCTGATTGTGCGAGTTTTGCCAATTGGGCATGGCATATTTTATCGGCATTGAATTGGGGCGCATTTGCATTTGCATATTATTGACTTGTCCACCAATTTGCATTTGACCCGTAATTTGCACTGGGAAGCTTTGGCCAGCCATTGGAGACATTCCAGAATTAATAAAATTGGGTAAATTGACTGATTTATTTTGCTGTTCGCTTAACATTCTTTGCCGA
Source organism: Candidatus Caenarcanales bacterium (assembly GCA_947494115.1). Classification (GTDB taxonomy): domain Bacteria; phylum Cyanobacteriota; class Vampirovibrionia; order Caenarcaniphilales; family Caenarcanaceae; genus CANLTT01. Next base: position 16,019 of record CANLTT010000017.1, on the reverse strand, counting down.
GAATCTTGCATATCAACTTGCTTTACCAAAGAGCCATTTGCGGTATATTCATAAATACCACCCGATGGTTGTCTAATTAAAACCGCCTCTGGCTTAACTTGTTGAACTAATTCTTGGGCTAAATTGCCAGATAAATAAGGTCTTTCTAAAATTGTATAATGCGCAAACCGAGAACGTTCTTCTGGTGCTAAATCTTTAAGCTCAAGCCCAAGCAATAAAACTTTATTTTCTTCGTGTGCGTGGCCGTTTTCATTTGCCTTAGAAATATGCGAAATGCCTAAAATGCAGGCCAATAAAAGAAAAAATGAAACAATAATTTGCGTTCTTTCGAGGCGAGACATTTTTATTAATTAATTAGTAATAATAAAATACCCCGTCTCTTGAGTCTATCTTTCGGTTAATCAAATCATTTGTGGTAAAAAAATTTTATTAATCAGGGCAAATCTGTGTCTTCGGGCAAAATTAGGTCGGTTGTTATAGCCGCATGGTCTGAGACTTGGCCAGCCAGCATTGAATAATATAAAGTGCGTGGATTAGTTGGTGCCCAAGTATTATCGGGGCAAACTTTGCACTTTTTGCTAGCTCTTGTGGCTGGGCTTAAATTACCTTTCACCAAAATCCAGTCTAGTTTCATGCAAAAAAGGTGTTTATAGTTGCGCTGAAAGCAATAGGTCGGCTTATAACCCATTGGTGTTGTTTGATTAGAATTAGATAAAATGCGTGTACTGCCTCTAGGGTTTAACGGTTGCTTGCCTCGGGTGTCTATTACGGCTCCGTCGTCAAACTGGAATTTTTCAATTACTTTTCTGAAAAATTTTCTTTCGGCTGAACCTATACCAGCAGGGTTTCTCCATTCACGGGCTTGATTAAACAATTGTACTGTCGCTGGAATAGGAGCGGGAATAGGAAAAGGCAAATCTAAAAAAAACATTCCAACATTTGTTCCAATATTAGCGATCAGGGTTGAAAGCTCAAACTGATTTTTAATATACCAGTAAAGTACATGTATAAAATAAGGTCGGCGTGCTTCTTCGTTTGTAGTATTAAAATCGCCAGCGACCACTAAAGGCTGATTAGTAACCGATTTAAGTTCATTCAATAATTCTTCTAATTCATAACGCCTGCATTTGGGGCTACCGCGGTTTTCAAGGTGAGTGCTTGCCACCGTAACTGGCCCAGCGGGAGTTGAAACATCAGCAACCAAGGCCATACGAGAGCCTAAACGTACAGAAGGAACAATTGCTTCTTCATTAAAAACAATTTTACCGAATTTATAAATTAGCTTTTCAAAAGGACCTATTTTGGGTAATTCCTCTTTCCACCAGTCATAACAACGGCGGTGTTTCATTTCTTTGCGGTTTGTGTCTGTCGTGAAATCTTCGGCATACCTAATAATGCGCACATTTTCTAAAGGCCACTTTGACAATATGGCATTTCCATGCAAGCCTTTAAAAGCTTCTTCATCAAGATTATTTATTTTAGAATAAAGCAAACCATCATCTAAAAGCTCAATAAATTCGGTTCCATAAACATAACCATAGCCCAATTCATTAGCTAATTCTTTGGTTACATTTGCATAATTAGAACGTGGCATTCCCCAGTCAATTTCTTGCAAAGCGATTATATCAGCATGAGCCAAATGGTTTAATTCTTTGGCAATTTCATAAACATGACTATAAGTACGCCGCCAGTTTTTACGCAAAAAAGCTTTATTTACTTTGCGCATAGAAGTAACAATATCCATAAACTGCGATTCTTCACTATCCATCAGCTCACGAAGATAAGCATAAAAAACTTTAGTGCGACTACCGCTAGGCCAATTGTTTTTTTGAGCGGTTTTAATAATTGCTTTTAAAGCTTGGTTTAAAGTTTCGGCATTTTCGGTTTCAGGAAACTCAGCATTTAGCTCTTCAAAGATGGGGTCTGGCTTTAAAGCAAGTTTAAGTTTTTCAAGATTATAACCACGGTTTACATTAAAACTGGCTATTCTTAATTTTTTATTTAAACTAAATTCTTGGCTTGGCTGCTTTAAATCATAATTATTCAAAATTTCTACTACTTTATCAAAATTGTTTTCTGATAACGGATATTGTCTTTTTAAAAAAATTTCTTCCAGTTCATCTGCTCTAAAATGCTCAAGGTTTTCAAAAAAATTGTCTTCGACTGAATCTTCGGTTATTTCGGCTGGAGCATTTTCTTCTATAGTGTTTTCTTCATCAACGGCAATAAGCAAGTTTTGATTATCTACACTAAAACTTTTTTCATTATCATTGGCGAGCGAATATAAGCCAGACTGAAGTAAAAATAAAAATAAAATACAAAGAGATTTTTTATACATCAAAAGAGTTTAAGTGATTGTCTGTAGAATTATAATTAATTTATCCTTAATCGACTTGTTTGCTTATAAACTTTCTACAAATTCTTGGCTCTGCTCTTGACAAACCGACAATGCAAAGTCTCTGTAAAATTTTAAATAATCTGCAGGCATATCATATGTTAAAATTCCTAAATCAGCAATCGCATTCATCTGCAAAAAAGCTTCATCTTTAGGCGTGGCCACTTTTTCGCAAGTTAAAGCTGGGCTGGCAATATAATTACGCACAAATTGATATAAACCAATTACTAAACCCGTGCGGTGTTTGCCATAAAAACAACTAATATAAGCCCTCTCTGTATCGGTAGACTGAGACAAATAATCCAAGGCTTTAATAATAGAATTTAGGCTTTGAGCATTTGGATATTTTTTAGGAGAAACTGGCAAATAAATTAAAACGCGTTCTGAGTTATTGTGTTTTTGATGCCTTTTATTGACAAGCGCATCCATCGTAATAATATTTTTAACCCGCAATTTTTCTAATAGTTCTTGGTTTTCTGGCAAATAATAATGGCGATTGCCTCTTAGAACACAATTATTTACTGGAATTAAATTTAGGTTTTCTATTAATTCAGCTCTGATAAAGTTGTTTGGCGCATTTGGCAATAATTCAAGAATTTCGTCTTTATAAAACTTAGAACGATTTTTAGATTGAATTTGACCAAGCGAAAAAAAACAATCAGAGCCGCATTTATAATATTGGCCACGTATTTGGTCGATTATTTTATGCTGTTTGGCACGAATGGGCGAGTTTAAACCGCAAAAGCTAAAAACAATTAAAATCCAAATTTTCCACATAATTTTTAAGCAATTGACTCTGCACCAGCCACAATCTCAGAAATTTCTTGCGTGATAGAGGCTTGACGAGCTTTATTATAACTAAGAGTTAATTGATTGATTAAAGCTTTGGCATTATCAGTGGCCGCTGTCATGGCATTTACACGATGAGCAAGTTCGCTGGCACGGCCGCTGAGCATAGCTGAATAAATTTGATTTTGAGCATAAAGAGGAATTAAAGTTTCTAAAAGCTGAATTGGGTTTGGCTCAAAAATAATTTCAGGAGTTGAATTTAAATTTTCGGCTTTTGGCTGATTAAAAGCTTGAAATGGCAATAAAACTGTATTTGTAACTTGCGAATTAACCATGGAAACATAACGACTATAAAATATTTCCACGTTTGTAATTTCGCCTTTAGAATAAGCTTTTTCAATTTGGCTAAAAACCTCAATCGCCAAACTGGCAGGCGGATTAACTGGCAAGTGTCCATATTTTTGCAAAATTTCGCAATGCCCTAAATTTCTTTGTGCATATGAAATTGCTTTGTTTCCAAATAAAATAAGCTTTATTGGTTTTTTTATATTTTTAATATGCGCTTCCAGAGCCTTAAACAAAGCCGAATTATAAGGTCCACATAAGCCACGGTCAGAAGAAATTACAATTAAACAATGGCCAGCTGGCGGTTTCTTTTTTAGAATATTTGGCAATTTGTCTGTGTCGATATTTTCTAAATCGGCGTTGGCAAGCGTCTTATGCAACAGAGAAGCAATTTGTTGATTATATTCTTTAGCATTATTTACTAAGTTTTGCAATTGCTTAGACTTAATAATCGAAATTAACTTCATGGCCTTCGTAACCTTTTGGGTATTCTGAACGGCCTTAATGCGTGTTTTTATATCTTTTTTGCTGGACATCGTTTTTATTAAATTAATACCTTGATTTTAACTGAAAACCGAAGTAAATTTAAGTTTATTTTCAAGAGGGCTTGAAATTATGGTTTAAAGCTCATCAAAAGCATTAGTAGAATTATTATTTTTAGAATTTGGATCTTTGATAACTTGAATTTGCAAAATATCAACCCAAGGTTCACCCAAAGCCGTGCTAAAAACTTTGCCTTTAATTTTGACAGAATCTCCTTCGGCAATTTTAGGCAATAATTCATGTTTTTGAGCTTCTTCAATTTTCATGGCCAATTTAAGCTCAGCTAAAGGAATTTGAGTATTTGGCCTAAGCAAAACCAATGAAATATATTTTTTACGTTCACGCATAGCTGGCGGATAATCGAGAGCCAAACCCGAAAAAGAACTAAAAATTCCATTAAAACAAATTTCTTTATTTAGCCAGTTGTCAGGGTTTTTCACTATATCGGCTAAAGTGGCTTGAGCAGAGCAATTAGGAATAATATTTTTGATAATTTCTTTTTCTTTAGGAATTGTGGCTTTTTGTTGCACGGCTGGCGCAGTTTTTTTGACTGAATTGTTTTTAGGTTTTATTTTATTGGCTGGTTTTTTAGCCACCGCAAAGGCCGAGCCAGAGAGCAATAAAAACAAAGTTAAAAAGTTAAATAATATTTTGTAATTCTTCATTTTTTCGATTTTGGGCTTCTACGATTAATTCTTTAGCATATGCATTCGCTAATATCTTATCTCTTTCACCCGCCATTAGATCAACTAGGGCTATTATTTTTTCATTTTCATTTGTTAAATTATGCAAAATTAAATGAGTTTTATTTTCGGTATGCTGTTTGCTAACCACAAAATGAGAATCGGCGTAAGCGGCCACCAGCGGTTGATGTGTAACACAAAGAACTTGTTGTTTTTGCGCCAATTGGCTTAGTTTTTCGGCAATCAAACGACTAACTTTTCCGCTTGTGCCAGCATCAATTTCGTCAAAAAGCAAAACAAAATGGTCAGAACCGATCATAGTTTTAAGCAAGAGCATAATCCGTGATAATTCACCACCAGAAGCCACTTTATTTAAAGGTCTCAAAATATCGCCCGCATTGGCCTGAAATAAAAACTCCACTTTATTCATTCCATCGGCATTTAAGCTTTCGCTGTTTTGGCAATTAATTTTAAATTCGGCTTTTGACATTCCCAAACCAAGTAAATTTTGGGTAATTTTTTCGGACAATTCTAAAGCCGCTTTAAAACGATTAACCGAAAGACTTTGGGCAATTTTTTTTAAATTATATTCTTGGTCTTTTAGGTTTTTTTCGAGGTTTTCAAGATTTTGAGAAATATTTTCCAGATAATCAATTCTTTGTTTTAAAGTCTGTTCAATTTGTATAAGCTCTTCCAATGAACTTGTATTATGTTTTCGCTTGAGTTTTTGCAAAGAATTTAAACGCAAATTTAAAACGTCAATATCAATGTTTTCTTCTAAAGATTCTTCATATAATTTTAAATCTTGCACCAGTTCAGACATTTGTTCATGAAGTTCTTGTAAATTTGTGCTGATTTCTTTTAGGTTTAAATCGTTTTTGGCGCAATCGCTTAATTTACGCAAGCAACCGCTCAGAGAGCTAGAAATATTATTATCGGCTTCAAAAAACAAATAATTAATTTCTTCAATGGCCTGTTTAGAAGAATCGGCTTGCGCAAATTTATTAATATTGTTTTTGAGATTTTCCTCTTCGAGCGGGTTTTGCAAATTTGTATTTTGTATTTCTTCTAACTGAAATTTTAAATAATCTAATTCTTTGTTTCTTTCATGTAAATTCTTTTTTTCTTCTTCAATTTTATTTTGTAATTGCCGCCATGAATGATACTTTTGCCTGAATTCATGACAAATTTGCAAATGTTGTTTTCCTAAAAAATTGTCTAAAAGATTAATTTGTTTTTTTGGTTGTAAAATTTCGTTTTCGCTACTTTGTCCATGAATTTCGATTAATTTAGCACCAAGTTCTTGCACTAATTTAGCGGTAACCAAAACCCCATTAATGCGTGCTCGACCGCCTTTTTCGGTAATTTCACGACTTATAATCAAACTATTATCGCTAAGCTCTAGGCCGTCAAATTCTTTTAGCCAATTTTTCAAATGGTCATTAATTTCAAAAACGCCTTCTAAATAGCTCGATTTTGCGCCAACTCTAATTAAATCAGAATTTAAGCGACTACTAATTAGCCCTTGAATTGCTTCAAGAATAATAGACTTACCTGCGCCAGTTTCGCCTGTAAAAATATTCAAGCCCTTACAAAAGCTAATTTGAAGGTTTTCTATTAATAAGTAATTTTGAATTTTTAGTTCTAATAACAATTTTTTAGACAACTTCCATTATTTAACACTTTTGCAAACATTATAAATGTTAAAGGTTAAGCAGTCTTTGGTAACATTAAATTAGCTAAATCATTGATAAGGTGATATTCGGCTATTTGTTAATTTTATGTTTCCAAGGAGTTTGTAATGCATTCTGATTCTGATAATAATAAAGGCAAAAAACTTTATGTTGGCAATTTACCCTTTTCTGTAGATGATGCTTTGTTACGTAATTTTTTTGAAGCGGCCTTAGGTCCAGATACTGTTCAATCAGCACAGGTTGTAATAGATAGAATTAGAGACCGTTCTAAAGGTTTTGGTTTTGTGGTTTTTGTCTCTGAGGACATATCCATGAAAGCCATCGCTCTTAATGGTCAAGAAATTCAAGGCTCAGATGGTGTTTCTCGCAAAATATCACTAGATGAAGCTCGTGAGCGTGCACCACGCAGTTTTATAGATATTCCTCGTCCCGCTAATATTTCTCCAAGTAGCCCTAATAATTATGGCGGCGGCAATAGTAATAATTTTAGAGGCACTGGTTTTAGTGACAATAATCGTTACGGCGGTGGTGGCGGTTTTGCTGATAATAATAATGATGGCGGTTGGGGTCGAAAAGACAATAATAATCGCAGAGGAAGAGGCGGTGGCGGCGGCGGTGGTGGCAAACGCCATGATTCTTCCGAGCGTTGGTAAAATTAAAATTTTTAAGGAACTTTTCAATGTTCTTCTGAGTCTAAGACTTATGAGTTAGTATTTCTCTAAACTTGAAAAATCGGGCAAATGTTTGAATTTTCTTAAATTTAGGGAATTAGTAATTTAAGGAATTGTCAAGTTTCTTAATTTTTTGGAAGATGAGCAGGGCAAGACTATTATTAATAACACCAGAGGGCGATATTTCGGCGGAATTTGAATTGCAAGATTCTAATATTGTGATTGGCCGCTCTCCTCAATCAGACATCGTCATTGCAGATTCGGATGTTTCACGTTCTCATTCTCAAATTGTAGAGACGACCGCTGGGTTTTTTGTCTCTGATATGGACAGCACAAATGGCACTTATCTAAACGGCGTTCCGCTTCAGCCTAAGCAAATGTTTGAGTTAAAGTCAAATGACCAAATTAATTTAGGACGTATTTCTCTTTTGTTTCAGCTGGTTTCTACGGCGATTCCAAAGGTAAGCAATAATGCAACCGTGCGCTTTAGAAATAATGACAGCCAAACTATGCTAAAATCTTTAGAAAGAACAATTGGAGCCGCTCCCAAAGTACAATCTGCTTTAATGAGAGAAATACCACAACCAATTTATATACCGCAAGCGGAGCATTTGAATATCGAATTGGCTTTTGACGAAGAAGAATTAAATTTAGCCAAAGAACTTTTTACAGAAAATTCATCAGTTAAATCGAAGTCGGCTTGGGCAAGTTGGAATATTTTTCAGCCTAAAGCAAAAATTTCTTTAAATAATTTTGAACCCGAAGAATGGCCAGAAGAAGAATTAGCGGAAGAGATTTTAGGCCAAAACAATTCGCAAGCACCAATTCAAGAAATTCCCAAAGATAATTATCCAGTCTTATACAAGGCAAAACCAGCCCCTAAGACAAACCCCGAAATGGCACAATTGGCTTATTCGGCCACAACTCAAACTATGCCACAATCGTATATTATCGACACTGAGTCTTTTTATTATCCCCAAGTTCATTCAGAGCAAGACACGAAAAAATTTGCGCCCGAGAATTACAGCTATAATACCGAATCCGCTCTTAATGGCCGTGATCCTTTTGCCGATTTAAATTTTAGAGATGAAGATTCGTTTTTGGCTAAATTTAATAATCATCAACAAAAGCCTAAAAACAAAAATCCTCAAGCTATAATTTCGCCAGATTTGAAAAACACCTTTCAGCAATTTGCCATACCTTTTGCTTTAGTGGCCAGTGCTGGATTGATCGCTTTTGCGGTTTACTTCACTAATAGCGGTGTCTTCGGCTAAAATAAAGCCAGCATCTTGAATAATTTCTTTGGCTAAGTTGGATGAATCAAGAAACTGCAAAAACTCTTTCACCTGAACATTGTCATCATTTTTACGCCAAACCGCATAAACACCCAGCAAAGGCAAATTGAGTTTTTGTTTTTGATTATTTAAAATTTCAATTTCTTTTACTTTCTCGCTCAGAGCACCCGCCGAAATATACCCAATGCTATTTGGAATATTACTAATGGCTGATTTCATGTCTGGATTGGAATTGAAAACTAAAGAACTTAAAGATAATTCTGAGCCAGAGTTTAAAATTTGTTTTTCAAAATAAACCCGAATTGATGAGGCAACTTCACGAGTTATAACCTGAATTGGCCGATTGGAGCCACCAACTTGAGACCAATTATTAATCTCGCCATTAAATATAGCTCTTAACTGGCTTTGGGTAAGCGAATTAATAGAATTATTTTTATTTACAATTACAATTGTTTTATCATATGCCAGCAATTTATGGTCAAATTCACTGGGGCTTGGATTTTCACTAACAATAATTAAATTAGTTAAATTTTGCCGTAATAAATCGGCCTCGCCACCTAGAGAGCCTTTAACATTTATTAGTTGTTTTGTTTCAGCTCTAAAGCCGCTGGCTAAAGCCTCTGCAACCGACAAAAAATAAGTCGAGCTTGTTAAAACTAATTGCTCATTTGTGCTAGTAACCCGATCACAAGAGGCTAGTAAAAATAAAAAAACCAAAATTATAATATAGTTTTTCACTAAAAATTAAATTAAAAAAACAAGATTATCTCAAAATAAAAAAGAAATTTATAACTCTGGCAAAACTTTATCAAAAATTAAAGCTTCCTAGGAAATTTGTTTTCACTATTCGGGTTTATTATATAAAAATAACACTTTGTACTAATCAAAAATTATACTAATACTATAAAACTCTTTTACCACAAACCACGAACTGGCTGATAAGAAGCTGGTTGATATTGCGGTTGAGCTGGCGGTAAATAACGACGATAAGGAAGAGGTTGCGGGAAATAGCTTTGATTTTGTCCCATGGCTTGAGCATAACAGCCCCCATTTGTATTTCCAGTATAAAAATCGCCAGTACAATGAGGCTGAACAGGACGTTTAACCCGGCTTGTTCCCCAACTGCCGCCCGCAGAACCGCCAACAGAACCATCTTGACCAACGCCATCGCTAAAGCCCAAAGAAGCACCCAGTGAGGTTGTATAACTACGTATAGTTTCGCCGAAGGCACAATTAACATTACCGACAATATTTGCTCCATTACGAGCCGCCATTCTAGACAAAGCTACTAAGGCCGCTTCGGTTGAGGCATATTCTTCCATAAAAACATAGCCAGTTCCAATATAATTTACACAACCGCCAACCAAATTAGTATTTAAGCCGCAGGCAATAACTGGTCCAGCAAATGCAGCAGGCCTACCCATGGCACTAGAGGCAATAAATTCACGTTCATCATAAATACCAAACAGCCGATCTTTAATGCCACGACGCAAGCCAGCCGCAACATTGATAATGCGACAGCAATTAAACATTGAACCATCATTTATAGTTTTGCTGGCATGAAAAAGTATTTGTGGTGGTGTAAAATTCCAAGGCGCATTAAAAAGATGTGTATTAGCAAAAGCACTCGGAGAACCAATAACAGTGCTTGTAGCAGACAAACTTGGCCCAGCCGCACCAACCACACCAGTGCGGGCATATGAATTCACATTAACTTGATTCATATTTTGCGAAGCACTTTGTAATTGTGTTTGATTATTGTTATAAGAACTATTTAAGGCTGGATTGCCGCTTATATTCCCATCAACACCAATATCACCATTGGCTTGGGTCGTTAGGGCACTTAGGCAAACTAAACTTATAGTTACCAAATAGCCAAATATTTTTTTTGTTTTGTTAAATTTCCCCATCTCACTAATAAAAGAAGTTTTTAGCAAGCTTTTTGTTCCGTCTAAATCACAAATTCTTTCAGGTAAAAGTTAGTCAAAACACGCCCATAACATCTACGCAAGCCTAAATCAAGAATGCTAACCCCTCTTTTGTAAGATTTTGCCCTTATACTTACTTAATCTTAATTTTAAAGGGGCATGATGACATTGCTAACAAATCTCTAACATAAATAGGTTAAATAAACTAAAGTGATTATCGTAATGGAATTACCTCCCGCTTATTGTCTTATTATTCCAGAGCCAGTGCGGGATAAATTAAATTTAAAAGCTGGCGATTGGATTGCTTTTGAAGAAACAGATGACCAAATTATCTTCAAAAAGTTTGCGCCGTCTCATTTAAATGATGAAGATTTCAAAAATCAATTTCCTTATTTAAATATGGCCAGCGACTGGCTTGGAATATACGAAGCCAAAGATGGTAGCACTTCTTATACCTCAAAAATGGTTGAATATTCAAGTGAGGATGAAGATGAAAACTAAGCAATTAGGTGATTATGTTTTAGCTTTTTTGTTTCCAAATATTCTCTGTTTGTTTCGTGTTGATGAATTGCTGGGATTCTGTCTTTAACTTGAATACCAAAATTTTCAAAATCGTTTAGTTTATCTGGATTATTGGTAATTAAGCGAATTGAATTAATATTTAAATCTTTTAGGATATGCGCTCCGACCCAATATTCCCGCAAATCTTCTTTAAAGCCGAGCTTTCGATTGGCCTCATATGTGTCTAGGCCGCCATCTTGCAAAACATATGCTTTAATTTTATTAACCAAACCAATGCCACGTCCTTCTTGGCGCAGATATATTAAGATACCAGCACCTTCTTCGGCAATTTGTTTGAGAGCACTATTTAACTGCAAATTGCAATCACAACGTAAACTACCAAAAACATCACCTGTTAAACATTCGCTGTGCGCACGCACCAAAACAGAGGCTTGCTCTTGCCAATTGCCATAACATAAAGCCAAATGTTCTTTGTGAGTGATTTTTTCGGTATAAGCAAAAAGTGTAAATTTACCTAAATCGGTTGGCAAAACAGTCTCAGCTTCACGAATTACCATTTGTTCTTGCTTTAGGCGATATTCAATAATTTGCGCCACCGTAATAAAAGGAATATCAAACTTCTGGCTAAATTCCATCAATTCTTCCCTGCGGGACATGGTTCCATCTGGATTTAAAATTTCGCAAATCACGCCACCAGCTTTAAAACCCGCCAATTTCGCCAAATCTACCGAAGCTTCTGTTTGCCCAATACGCTCTAAAACACCGCCGTCTTTGGCAATTAAAGGAAAAATATGGCCAGGTTTTCTTAAATCTTGTGCTTGAATATTATCTTCCATACAAAGCAAAATGGTTTTGGCTCGGTCATCCGCTGAAATACCAGTTCCAACCCCTTTTTCTTCGGCACCATCAATCGAAATTGTAAAAGCGGTTTGCTTACAATCATTTGTATTATAAGTCATAAGCTCTAGGCCTAATTTGCGGGCAATTTGCGCTGAAATCGGCATACAAATTAAACCTCGAGCTTCAGTGGCCATAAAGTTTATAATTTCAGGAGTTACCTTTTCGGCGGCGCAAACCAAATCGCCTTCGTTTTCACGGTCTTCATTATCGGCAACAATAACCATTTTTCCGTCTTTAATGGCTTTGATGGCTTCTTCGACTGTGTTTAATTGATATTTTGACATTTTATTTATTTTGGTAATTGGCATTATTAGGGATTAAACAAAGAAATCTTAAAGGCTCAGAGCCCGAATTGTAAAATTGATGCAAAACATTAGCTGGAACCAAAAGAGCATCAGCCGCCTTAAAAGGAATATTGCTTTCTCCTCTAACTTCGCCTTGGCCTTGCAAAATATAAATTTCATGTTCCCAAGGATGGGCGTGTTGAGGCGTATGTCCATTTGGTTTTACCTCAAATAAACGCATAGCAAAATTAGGCGCACCAGAAGTTTCGGTTAGCAATTCTTGCATTTCGCAATTTTCTGCCCCCGGCATTGCAACGGCTTGCAAATTATGGCCACTTGAAATAATCTGAATAGAATTGGTCATTATTTTATAATCTTTCTGATTGCAAAATTATACAAATATTTAAGCAAATGCCTAGCTATTATCTTATATTCGTTTTAAGTTTATTTTGTTTTAGTGCTTGTGCCACAAAACCAGCTCTGGTTCGGCCTTGCGAAGAATTACCAAATGGAGTTTTAGTTTTTCGGCGTACAAATAAGGTTTTAAATCAAGACTTTTCACAAAAAAAAACTTTAAAAATTCTACAAAAAAGTCTCCAAAAAGAAAATCTAGATCAAAATTTAAACTTAACTTTGTCGTTTTCACGTTTAACCATTGCGGGCCAGTTAAATTCTTTAGAAGATTTACAAAAAATTATTGGCTTAGCTTTTGAACAAACCGAAATCACCGAAATTATTTCAACCGTTATTATTGCTGGCGACAAAAACCAAGAAGCTACTTTATAAACAAAATTTTGTCTAGTAAAACGGGATTAAATCACTTTGATACAATATAAGCTCAAACTTTAAAATCATAAAAATGCCTAATATAATTTTGCCAGATGGTTCTTCTAAACAACTTGAAGCTGGCTCTACAGGGGAAGACTTAGCCCGTCAAATTAGCCCACGACTTTTAAAAGAAGCCATTGGCCTCAAAATAAATAGTCAGTTGTCCGATTTAAAGACCGTTTTGCAAGATGGCGATCAGGTGCAAATTATCACCATAAAAGACTCTGACAGTTTAGAATTTTTGCGCCACAGCACGGCTCATATTTTGGCTGTCGCCGTTCAAAGGGTTTATCCAGAGGCAAAAATTGCAATTGGCCCAACAATTCAAGATGGTTTTTATTATGATTTTTATATTCCAAATACCAGTTTATCGCCTGAAGATTTGCCTAAAATTGAGGCCGAAATGCAAAACATTATTAATGCTGGCCTTGAATTTAAGCGCATATCAATTGAAAATCCCGAAGCGCAAATTAAAGAATTTTTAGAGTATGGCGAAAAGTTTAAAGCTGAGCTTTTAGAAGGCTTTAAAAAAGATAATCCAACGCAATATGGTTTATTTGACGAAAAAAATAATCTCATTTGGAGCGATTTATGCCGTGGGCCACATATTGCAAATACCAAACAAATTAAAGCTTTTAAATTGCTTTCGGTTTCGAGTGCTTATTGGCGAGCCGATGAAAATAATGAATCTTTGCAAAGGGTTTATGGAACGTCTTGGTGGAGCAAAACCGATTTAGAAACTTATTTGCAAAGAATTGAAGAAGCCGAAAAACGTGATCACCGCAAGCTTTCGAGACAACATGAATTATTTTCGACTCATGAACAAGCTGGCCCTGGTTTGATTTTTTGGCATCCGAAGCTGGCCTTTTTGAGAGCACGCATTGAAGAATTTTGGCGGTCTTTGCATGAAGACAATGGCTATGAATTGGTGTTTACGCCGCATATTGCCCGCCGTGAGCTGTGGCAGACCTCTGGGCATACCGAATTTTATATGGATAATATGTTTCAGATGAAGCCAATTGATGAGCAAGAATATTTGCTTAAGCCCATGAATTGCCCTTTTCATGTTTTAATTTTCGATTCAACTCGTCATAGTTATCGTGAATTGCCGATTAGGCTGGCTGAGATGGGAACAGTTTATCGCTTTGAGCGTTCAGGTGCTTTGCATGGTTTGGCTCGTGTTCGTGGTTTTACTCAAGATGATGCTCATGTTTTTTGCACTCCCAGTCAGCTTGTTGAGGAAGTTTGCAAAATTATTAAACTCATTGACATTATGTATTCCCGCTTTGGCCTTAAATATTCGGCTGAACTTTCAACTCGCCCAGCTGAGCGCATTGGAGACGACAGTATTTGGGATATGGCTGAAGATGCCCTTAGACAAGCTTTAGAACAAAGTAATTTAAAATATGAACTCAATGAAGGGGACGGTGCTTTTTATGGACCCAAAATAGACTTTAAATTGCAAGATGCTTTAGGCCGTGCTTGGCAAGGAGCGACCATTCAGGTTGATTTTAATTTGCCAATGCGTTTTGATCTAAAATTTACCAATGCCGAAGGTCAGCTCGAAAAGCCAGTTATGCTTCATCGTGCCATTTTTGGTAGCCTTGAGCGTTTTACGGCTTTGCTGATTGAGAACTATGCGGGGGCTTTTCCATTTTGGTTATGCCAGAAACAAGTTGCGATTTTGCCAATTGCCGACCGACATAATGAATATTGCGAAAGCCTTGTTGAAGTTCTTCGGAAGGCAAAAGTCCGCACTACAATTGATACTCGCTCCGAGAAAATTGGCTCAAAAATTCGTGATGCCCAGCTTGAGCAAATTCCTTATATGTTTGTAATTGGCGATAAAGAGCTTGAGAACCAACAAATAACAGTTCGAGAACGCCGCAAAGGTGATCTAGGAACTATGACTTTAGACCAATTTATGAGCAAATTAGAAGAAATTTAAAAAGTTTCAAAAGAGTTTTATTTGTGCCTTCTAACGATTCAGAGCAGTACAACCAAAAATTGGAAAATTTAATCTTTGAATTTCTTATTCCTTGGAGGCACTTTTGAAGAGTCAATAATGAATGACTATTGTTTCTCGATTAATTTCTAAAACATTGAATTTACTTATTGAGTCGGCTATTTTCTCAAAGTTTTTTTCGATAATTTGCATCAAATCAGCATTACGAATATTTCCCGTTGCAATTAAAATTAATTTTTCTGGTCTGGCTCTTAGAATATAGCTTTGAAGAAAATCACTATCTTTAGATATAACCACTCTGTTCTCCAGTTTGGCAATCTCAAGTATTTCTTCATCAGATATTTTATTTTGTCTTGGCAACTCCAGAGTATGAACTGCATCTAATTCTTGAAGCTTTAGCCAATCAGCCAGTGATTTTGGTAGTTGTGCATCAATTATAAATTTCATGAAGCAACTTTGAAAATACTCTTCACATGAGCTATCTTTGCGGCAAATTCAAAGCAGGCAAATAAATCTTCTTTTTGCAAGTCTGGATAATCAGCCAGTATTTCTTCAACAGTCATGCCACCAGCTAAAAGCTCCAATATATTTTCCACTGGATAACGCAAACCTCTAATTGTCGGCTTTCCATGGCAAACTTCAGGATTAATTGTAATTCTAGCTATTAGGTTTTCAGGCATAAGTTTTTTATTTAATATTCAAATTTTACCAATAATCGTCAAGCAAATATCTTAATTTGAGTTTGGTTTAAAAAGCAGACTTCACCTCACATAACTTAGCTTAAGCAAGTTCCTTATATGCTTATGAATAGCTAGAAAACAAACAAATAACAGTTCGTGAACGCCGCAAAGGTGATTTAGGAAATATGACTTTAGACCAATTTATAAGCGAATTAGAAGAAATGCAAAAAGTTTAAAACAGTGAGATCTCAATTTGCGACCCCAAACCCACTTTATTAAACCGTAGATATATGCCTTGTGTATTCACAGAGTATGGTGCTTTAATGCTGGTCTCTGTTTTAAATAGCGAAATTGGGCTTAAGAGACAAATATAGCCTTCCCCGATTAAATAGAAGCTGAGATTGTTTTTTGAAAATGGCGAAAATAGGAGGAAAGATCCGAATCTATAATTTCAAGAAAAGCCCAATCTATAGCCGCATTCACTGATTTCTGAACT
>CANLTT010000016.1 GCA_947494115.1 Candidatus Caenarcanales bacterium | reverse complement strand
TTTTTAATTTATCTTGTTCTTTAAAAGAAGCCCTATAGTTTTTATCCAAAAAAAGCAAATTTACTTCATCTGGTTTAATTGTATGATTGGGAGCCACTTTGGCATTATTTGTTTTAATATTGGTAAAACCTTTTATTTGTGTTTTCATAATTTTGAGCTTAGTTTAATATAAATATAATTTGCCCAGTTTTTTTAATTTATGAGCAATTTTATATGGAATTTTTAAAAAACTTTTCTTGTTTATTTATTAAAATTTATCAGTTGTTTTCGGCTTTCAGAGCACCAGTTTGCAAATTCAACCCAACTTGTTCTCATTATGCAATTTTGGCAATAAAAAAATATGGCTTTATAATAGGTTGGAAATTAGCAATAAAAAGAATTGCTTCTTGTCATCCTTTTTCTAAGGGTGGTTACGATCCCGTTCCTTAAATTTAACAAATAAAAAAATGGATTTTAGTCTTTTAACTTATCACATTATGCTTCCCATGCTGGAATACTTCAGACACGCACTGGGAAATTATGGCTGGGCAATTATTTTGGTTACCATTGTCATTAAAGTTGCTTTATTGCCGCTTTCTATCAAACAAACACAGTCTTCACGCAAAATGCAATCTCAAATGGGTAAAATCAAACCCGAGCTTGACCGCATTCAAGAAAAATTTAATCAACGCAAGAAAAAACACGAAAACAATCCAGAAAAACTCGAAGAAATACAAAAAGAATTTCAGGAACAGATGATGGTTTTATACCGTGAAAATGGCGTAATGAACCCTTTGGGCGGTTGTTTGCCAACTTTATTGCAATTGCCGCTTTTAATCGCTTTATACTGGACTTTTAGCGGTCCGCCATTTCAACCAGCACTTTTACATTTACCTTTACAAGCTTCAGCTGAGGTTTCTACCAACAACTCTTTAAAAACCTTAAGTTCGCCTACGGTTAATTTTGTAGCTCATGATGGCCAACTTAGCCGCCTAAAGCTTGAATCCGATATTCCAAATAAACTTTTAGTCGGTAAAGATTATAAATTAAATTTAAAACAAGTTTTTGGCAAGGGCGAATTACCTAGTCAAACAATTAATTGGAATATTTTAGCAAAAGGCCAAAACCCGCATCAAGCCGAACACAAGCCAGATTCAAGTGCTTGGGCAAAAGATGTAATTAATTTAAATGTTTTAGAAAATGGACAATCAGCCCAAATTAAAGCTTTAAAACCAACCGAAAAATTTGCTATTCAGGTTGAAATCCCCGAGAAAAGAGGCCATCAAACATTTTTGTTTATTAAAGATTTAGGACGTTTGGGCTTTATGGATCATGAAACCAAAGAAATTCACTGGGATATTGTGGTTTTGATTTTGTTTATGGGGCTTAGCTTTTGGTTTTCTAATAAAACAATGATGACTGGAAACCCTCAACCACCGAGCTTAGATGACAGTCAGCAAGAAATGCAAAAACAAATGCAAAATTTAATGCCAATTATGTTTTTAGGTATGATGGCATTTTTCCCAATTCCAGCGGGCGTTTTCATTTATTTTATTGTCAGCAATGTGTTTCAAATTTTGCAAACTGTTTTAATACCAAAATTCTTCCCGCTTAATGAAAAAGCCTAAATGTTGCAAATAGTTCTTTATCAACCCGAAATACCGCCCAATACGGGCAATATAGGCAGGCTTTGTGTTGCTAATGATTTAAAATTACATTTAGTTGAACCTTTGGGTTTTGAAATTAATGATAAATACCTTAAACGCTCTGGAATGGATTATTGGCAATATTTAAATTTAAAAATACATAAAAATTGGCAAGCCTTAAAAACTGATTTGGGCGACGAAAACAACTATTGGTTTTTCACTACCAAAGCCCAAACAGCACATTGGTCAGTTAAGTTTAGCGAAAATGATATTTTGGTTTTTGGCCCCGAAACAAGAGGCTTACCAGCTGAAATATTAAATGAAAATCAAAATAATTGTTTATTAATTCCGATGTTTGGCGAATATAAACGTAGCTTAAATTTATCAACTAGCGTTGGCATCGCCACATATGAAGCCTTAAGACAAATTAAAGCTTTTGCCTAAATTTACCAAAGTCCTCTTACTGGCTCTCTAAAAGCTGGCATTTGTGGCATAAATGGTTGTGGCGGCGGTGGCGGCATCATCATAACTGGAGCCGAATTGCTACAACCTGGTGGTGGTATTAAAGCAGGGAAAAACCCCATTTGAGGTGCTGGCATAAATTGGCGTGGTGGCATATATGAGCCACTACAAGCTGGTGGTGGAGCGCAACAGGTTGGCGGCGGCGGCATAAGAGGGGCACCACAACCGACGGGTGGGCTTGAAACTACTTGGCCACCATATGGAGCGGTTGGCGGCGGATAAATAATTCCAGATCTCCAACCTTTTTGACAACCATTAGGCCCACAACCACGCATGGGATAAATTGGTCTTTCTTGATAGTTGGACGGCCCCCAAGGCGCAATTTGCATATTGCCAGAACAATTGCCGCCACCACAACCACCACTAAAAGAAGGCAAAGAAGTTAAAGCACAAAAGCCAAATAGCATTAAAAACAGCTTATTAAATTGATGATCTTTTTTTGGCATATTTGTGCAAAGCTCCGCAATAGGTTTTCTTATAAAGTTCTTACCTTTTTTTTAAGGAGTTTTGTCTAAAGATGCCATATATGCCCGATTGAGCTTGGGGCTAGCCCTGAAAATTTAGGGTTTTCCATTTTATAAATTCATAAAAACTCTAATTGGCCTTTGACTATTTGGCAAATAAACCAAAACTCGATTGCTTGTAATACCCATATTGCTTTCATAAAGTGGACCAACTTGGGCAGAGCATTCAATACGGCCAAATGGCGGAATTTGATCGGAAAGCAAGCAGTTAGCCATTGGAATTTGCTGATCATAACGCAGGGGCAAGCGTCTTTGAGTGTGCATATCAACCAAATAAAGCTGAGTTGGGCTTAGTAAATGACGAAGTTGCGAATTTAAAAAAATGGGCTGGGCTGTATTATTTTTGATTTTCCAATAAACCCTAAAATCTCGGCCATCACTATTCACAATGCGGTTTAATTCGTAGGTCAATTCAGGTATTGGCGCAGAAGCAGAAGCAATTATATATTCAGCGGGAGAACTACCACTATCAGCGATAATATGCGGCGAATTATATTGATTTTGAGCATAAATGGCCGAATTATTGGTTGTTTGTAAAACCTCTTGAGCGGCATGAGCGGCGGCTGAACCAATACTAGCTCTGTGAACTGGAATACCATTACCAACACCAATATTTATAATTTCGCTTTGAGGCTCTGCGTAATAATTGCTAGAGACGGGCATTTGATAATTTGCTTGCGCTGTTTGATGGTAAGGCTGATTGCCAATTTCGTACTTTTCAACTCCAGCATAAATTTCGGTATTTTGCGAATTATTGGAAGGAAACTGAATTTCGTATTTTTGGGTTCCAGCATAGAATTCAAGAGGCTTTTGAATTGGTTCTTGGGCTTGAATATAAGGTTGTTCTGAATTTTGAGGAGCGGGTGGTTTTTCGGGTTCTACTTGGGCGATTTCAGGTATTTCTTGTTTTGGTTTTTCTACAATAGTTGGCTCTGTAATAGCAGTTTGAGCCGTAGAATCATTATTCTCGATTGGTTTTTCAATTGTATTCGAAGGCTCATCTTGAGAGCTTTGCACTGTTTTGTCTAAAGAATTATTATTTTGTTCTTCCGCCAATAATTTTATTTCGTGAGCGGAATCGATAGAGGCAAAAAATAAACCTTCTTCTTTAAGCTGATCCGAAGTTAAATTTTCTTCTTCGACTTTAGGCTTTTCTTGTTCAGCATAAGTAAGTTGGCTGATATTTTCTTGAACTTCTTTGGCAGACAAAACCACAGCTTGTTTTATATGGTTTTGTTTGTTTATGTACTCCCAAAGAGCTTTACCCGGGAAAAACAATATTGCAACTAAAATAAATATTCTTAAAATGACTGCTAACATTTGTTTGATAATTAAGTATATATTAATACAATTTATCTTAACATCAAATTGGCTCAAATTAATAGTAAATATTATTATTTCTGCCATAAACTTCTAAAGCACTTTTTACGGCCACAATACGGTCATCACTACTGCTGGTTTGGGCTTGCGAAAACAAATTGGCCGCTTCTTGCACACAAACTTTTGCCTGCTCAGAATAAGCTTCTCCACTTTGATTATGCAAAGCCACAGACAAATCAAATAAGACAGTCGCCAATTCTTCTAAAACGGCTTTATTATTGGGATAATGATTTTTTACGGGACGCATAATTTTTTCGGCTGAAAGCAAAAATTTAATAGCTTCTTCGGTGTCGCCTCTTTCTCTTTGGGCAACTCCAATATGCCGATAACAACGGGCTATTTCCATATTGTCCAAACTATATTCTTCAAAATTACTTCTCATACGTTTTATTTTTTGTAATTCTAAATAGTTTTGCAAGGCTGAATGATAGTTTTTAATCGAAGCTGTATAGTTATGCATCATATAATAAACTTTGCCTAAATTATTGTATGAACGCGCCAATTGATAATAACGGTCTTCTCTATTATTGTAATAATTGCGGTTTTGTCTTATATATAAAACATCTTCATAGAGTCTGAGAGCGGTTTGTAAATTATTTTGATTTAAATAAAGCTCTGCTTCGGTTTCTTTATAATTAGCCAAATCAATTGTTAGGCTTGCATTGTCATTGCTAGTGCTGGTAGAGAGATAATTAATTTTGTTTATCCCCATTGAATAACCCGAAATATTATTAATTCTGACCATTTTAAAATTAGTTTTTTAAAGATTTATAATAAATAGCCGCTTTAATTTTTTATTTATATTTCACTAATTTTATTGTATTGATAAAACTAAAAAAAAGAAAATGGTTCAAAAGTTGATTTTAAAAATTTGTGTATCAGACCTCTTGCAAAATAATACAGCCTCACCCCAACCCCTCTCCACAAGCAGAGAGGGGAGTTTTTGTTTTTTCTGAAAACCGCTAGTTGAGAGTGCGGGAAGAGTACGCTTGATTAGATTCTATAAAAAGTCTTCTCCCAATAAGATGTTTCACGTTTTTATAATTTATTGTGCAAGAAATCTATTATTTTTAATTCAATAAAAGCTCTCCCAAATAATACAAAACTTATTCTCTCTATATCAGTGTTTTCATAGATTTGTGTTGAGCTATATTACAGTAATTATTTTTTATACTATAATTTCAAATTACTAAATAAAGCGATTTTTTATGTTTTCAACGCAATTTGGGCTTTCAGAATAAAACTAAATGGATAAAAACTTAATCGAACAAAATCTACAAAATTTTTTTCAGTGGACAAAAGAGAATTGTAATGGTGATGAAAAATCAGAAGCCCAAAAGTTTCAGATAAAGTTTTTTGAATGTTTTGGGTTAAGCTCTGAGAGCCTCAACTTTGAAACAAGAGTTAAGTTTAATATACAAAATAAAAAATCTACTAAATATGCGGATTGTTTTATTCCAAATATTGCATTGGTAGAGATGAAATCAAGCAAAGAAAATTTGATTCATCATTATAATCAGCTTTTTGAATATTATTTTAGAATTCCCGCTGAAATTCGTCCTCAGTATTCGATTTTGTGTAATTTTAAAGAATTTTGGATTTTTGATTTTAATAAATTTGCCGATATTCCGCTTCAGAAAATAAATATAGAAGACATCGCTTCTTCCTCTAGTCTTGATGCTTTGGGTTTTATTCTCGGTAAAAAAGCCCGTTTTTTGGTAAATATTGAAGAAATAACCCGAGCCGCTGTTGATGATGTTAAAGAATTATATACTCGCCTCAAAACCCGCCAAGCAATAAATAAATTAACTGATGAGGAAATTCAGAGATTTGTTTTGCAATGTGTTTTTTGTTTTTTCTGGGAAGATGTGGATTCATCGGTGAAAAACTTTTTTTTAGATATTTTGGAAGAATGCAAAAAAGCACCAGCATTCGCAACTGCCATTATTAATCGACTGTTCAAACAAATGGATAATCCCAAGCAATCAACAGATCCATTGTTTTCAAGGGTGAAATATTTTAATGGTGGTTTATTTTCTGAAATTTTAGAAGTTCCTCTAGCCGCTGATGACATAGATTTGATGATTAAAATTTCTATGAAAGATTGGAGGCCAGTTCGCCCTTCTATTTTTGGAACGATTTTTGAAAGCACCATGGATTCAGCCGAAAGACATGCCGCAGGGGCGCATTACACTTTTGAAGCCGATATTAGAAAAATTGTGAATCCAACCATTGTTCGCTATTGGGATGAAAAGATTGAAAGAGCTGGCAAAAACACAAAAGAGCTAGAAAAATTATTAACTGAATTGCGTGAGTATCAAGTTCTAGACCCGTCTTGCGGTTCGGGGAATTTTTTGTTTATTGCTTACCTTGAATTAAAGCGGATTGAGCAAGAAATTTATGCCAAAATTGAAGAAATTACCAAACAGCACAAAACTAGATTATTGACGGTTTCACCAAAGCAATTTTTTGGCATAGACATTAAGCCCTTTGCAGTGGAGCTGGCAAAATTAACTTTAGAAATTTCCCGCCAAATAGCTATTAATCAATATGATTTGCATGATGAACAGCCATTACCCTTGCAAAATTTAGATGAGAATATTATTTGTGCTGATGCTTTGTTCACTGAGTGGCCATCAGCAAATGCCATAATTGGAAACCCGCCTTTTTTAGGTAGCCGTAAAATGCGTGATAGTGGTATTAGTGAAGATTATATACAAAAAATTCATGCTCTTTACCCAGCTGATGAGTTTCCTAAAAGTGCTGATTTTTGTACTTATTGGTTTAGAAAGGCACACGAACAAAAAGCCGAGAGAATTGGCTTAGTTGGTACTAATTCAATCAGTCAAGGGCAATCCAGAAAAGCCAGTTTGGATTTTATTATTGCAAATGGTGGAATTATTCATGATGCTATTTCTACGCAGGAATGGAGCGGAGAAGCGGCTGTTCATGTCAGTATTGTTAATTGGGTTAAGAAGCCTCTCTCCCCTGCCCTCTCTCCTAAAGGAGAAAGGGAGTATGAAGATGACAAGTCTCTCTCCTCAAGCCTCTCTTCTCAAGGAGAAAGGGAGTATGAAGACGATTTGTTTGAAGATAAAGGAAATAAAAGAGTTTTGAATTCAACGGATAGTGCTTTGTGGGTTAAATTGCAGTCTTCTGCTCAAGAAATGAGGAAAACGCCAACAAAGGCTGAAGAATTAGTTTGGGAAGAATTAAGAGCTAAAAAACTTGGTATTAAATTTAGGCGGCAACACCCTTTAGAAAAATTTATTCTTGATTTCTTTTGTATTGAAGCTCAGCTTGCAATAGAGATAGACGGAGAAATTCATGATGCCCAAAAAGAGTATGATTGTTTTAGAGATGAATATTTGCGGTCAATTCAAATTAAAACTTTAAGATTCACAAATGAACAGGTTCTTAATGATTTGAAAGAAGTGATTGAAAGCATAAAAACAAAAATAAAAACAAAAACAGAAACTCCCCTCGCCTTTAGGAGAGGGGCTGGGGGAGAGGCTTCACAAATCTACCTAGACGAAAAACCCGTCTCTTTTATCAATTCAAGCCTTAAATGCGAAGTTGATATAACTCAGGCTCACAGACTAAAGCAAAACCAAAATATATGCTTTCAAGGGGTTAAAGTTGTTGGAGATGGATTTAATATAACTGAAGAACAAGCTTTAAAGTGGATTAAAGCAGATAAAAAAAATCAAAATGTCATTAAAAAGTTTGCAAGTGCAGAAATTGTTACAGATAGTTCAGATTTTACCCCAGTAAAATGGGTAATTGACTTTAATAATATGAGTTTAGAAGAAGCTAGTTTGTATAAATTGCCTTTTGAGCATGTAAAAACTTATGTTAAGCCCTTTAGGGACACTGTAAGAGACGAAAAAAGCAAAGAATATTGGTGGAAATATGGAAGAAATAGACCAGCCATGAGAGAAGCAATTAAAAACTTAAATAAATATATTGCAATTCCAAATGTTTCAAAATGGACTATTCCAGCTTTTCTTTTAAGTGGTATTTTGGTTTCAGGTTCTATGTGGGTTGTGGCAAGTGATGATTATTATTTATTAGGTGTTTTAACTTCAAAGCTTCACCGTGATTGGATTAATGCTCAAAAATCTACTTTAGAGGATAGAACGGCTTACACAAATACAACTTGTTTTGAGACATTTCCTTTTTTAAACCAGCCTCTCTCCCCAACCCTCTCTCCTAAAGGAGAAAGGGAGCAAAACAATACTTCTTACTCCCCTCTCTCTTCAGGAGAGGGGCTGGGGGTGAGGTAAGTCCGAGAAATCACGAAAGAACTTGATGAGTTTAGGCTTGCAATCATGAAAGAAAAAAATTGTGGAATTACACAACTTTATAATGAATTTTTTAATGAACCCGCTAGTAAATTATATAAATTGCACAAGGCTTTAGATGAGGCCGTTTGTGGGGTTTATGGCTGGACGTATGAACCAAGTAAAAACTACAATGAACAGCTTTTTAGCTTAAATCAAGAAATAGCAAAACTACAGTAATTATTTTTTATACTATAATTTCAAATTACTAAATAAAGCAATTTTTTATGTTTTCAACGCAATTTGGGCTTTTAACCACAGCCATGATCACGCCTTTTAAACAAAACCTTGAAATTGACTATGAGGCCTTGGAAAAACTCATTAATCATTTAATTGTCAATGGTTCTGACAGCCTTCTTATAACGGGAACCACTGGTGAAAACCCAACTTTAGAATATGAAGAAGAATGGGAACTTTTAAATAAAACCAAAGAAATTGTCCAAAAGCGTGTTCCGATTATGTTTGGAGCTGGTTCTAATTCAACCAAAACAGCCATTCAGGTTTCTGTACAAGCCGAAAAATTGGGGGCTGACGCTATTCTTTCGGTGGCACCTTATTATAATAAACCTAATCAAGATGGTATATTTGCGCACTTTTCCGAAATTGCTAAAGCGGTTAAATTACCAATTATGCTTTACAATAACCCCGGCCGAACTTGTTCGCATATTTTCCCCGAAACGGCCTTGGCTTTGAATGAGCAATTTGGCCATATTAATGCCATTAAAGAATCAAGTGGCTCTCTTGACTTGCTTACCCAATTCCGCTTAACTGCTCCAAATTTAGAAGTTTATTGCGGTGATGATAATTTGATTTTACCTTCTTTGGCGGTTGGAGCGGTTGGTGCTGTGAGTGTTTCTAGTCATTTAGCTGGAAAACAAATTAAAAATTTAATACAAAACTTTTTTAATGGTAAAATGTCAGAAGCTGTTAAAATTCACTATAAATTATTTCCTTTATTTAAAGCCGCTTTTTCCTCGCCCAGCCCAGGGCCTATAAAATATGCTTTATCTGAACTCAAAATTTGTGAGCCTTATCTTAGATTGCCGCTGACAGAAACAGCCCAAGATGTCCGAGATTCTCTGAATGAAATACTCAAAAATCTGTAATTCAAGAGTTGATCGGTTTAGCCAGACAGTAAACACAAAAGTAAAAATGAATAAAAAACCTATAATCAGAAGACCAAATCAAAATCAAAATATCGAAGTCGAAAAAAAAGAAATAAACGATAATACTCAAGAAAATATTATTCCAGACCTTGTTCAGGCCATACCTGGCGAAAAGGTTCAGGTTATTTCTTTGGGTGGCCTTGGTGAAATTGGTAAAAATACTTGGGTTATGCGTTACCAAGACCAAATTATGATTATTGATGGTGGTTTAGGTTTTCCGTCAGAAGATATGCACGGCGTTGATTTGGTGCTTCCAGAGCTAACTTATTTGATTGAAAACCAAGATAAAATTGCTGGCATGATTATTACACACGGCCATGAAGACCATATTGGCGGCATTTCTAATATGCTAAAAAGTGTAAATATCCCAATTATATATGGCCCACCTTTGGCGATTGGTCTGCTTGAAGGAAAATTAAAAGAAGCTGGTTTGTTGGGTAAAGCCAATATGAACCGCATTAAACCACGTGAAACCGTAACCGTTGGGGCTTTTGCGGTAACTTTTGTGCGTAATAATCATTCAATTCCAGATTCTTTTAGCTTGGTTATTCAAAGCCCAGCGGGCAAAATTGTGCATTCTGGTGATTTTAAATTTGACCATACTCCTGTTGATGGTGAATTATTCGATATTTCTGCTCTGGCCGAAGCTAGCGCAAGCGGAGTTAGTTTATTAATTTCTGATTCTACTAATGCCGAAAGAAGCGGTTATACACCCTCTGAGAAAGCTGTTTTTACTAAAATTGAAGAAGCTTTTGTGAAGGCCACCAAGCGCATTATAATTACAACCTTTGCTTCTCAGGTTCACCGAATCAGTCAAATACTCGAAATTGCGCAAAAATACGGACGCAAAGTTGCGATTTTAGGTCGTTCAATGCTCAATATTGCCTTAATTTCGAGACAACTTGGTTATATGCATTTTCCTGATGGTTTACTAATTAGAGCCGAAGAAGTGGCTAATTATCCTTTAAACCGTATCGTAGTTTTAACCACTGGAAGCCAAGGAGAGCCACTTTCAGCTTTGACCCGCATTGCTAATGGCTCGCATAAACAACTTTCCATTATACCTGGTGATACCGTGATTATAAGCGCAACACCAATACCGGGGAATGAAAGATCAATTGCTGGAACCATTAATGCCTTGTTTGCACGGGGTGCTGATGTGGTTTATGGAAAAGAATCTGGAGTTCACGTTTCGGGGCATTGTAGCCAAGAAGAACAAAAATTGATGTTGAGTTTGGTGCAACCCAAATTTTTTATGCCAGCTCACGGTGAATATAGAATGCTTGTGCGCCACGGTAAACTAGGAGAAGAGGTTTGTGGCTTGCCTTCTGAGAATATTTTTATTATGGAAAATGGCGATATTCTCGAAATAACCACCGATTCGGCTCAAATAATAGGCGAAGTGCCCGCTGGTATTATCATGGTAGACAGCTCTCGTGAACATAGTGTAAACAAAGAAGTGCTGAGAGACCGTGACAAGCTTTCTAAGCAAGGTTTGGTAAATATTATTATAACTATGGATAAAGATAAAATTGTAGCTGGTCCAGATATTTTATTAAAGGGTTTTGTTTTTGGTGATGCCGCTCAGAGTGCTGAATTTACCGAAAACCTCAAAAGCCAAATTTTGCAAGCTGATACCGAAATTTCGCAAAGCAATCTTGAAAAAGTGGTAAAAAACTTCCTGAAAGAACATCGACTAGACCCTATGGTGCAATTGCTTGTGCTGGAAGCTAGTTTAGTTTAAGCTCTCTCTTTATTTTCAATAGAATCCCCTAAAAACAGCTCTCTGAGAATGAAGTTAGAAATTAGGGGTTTTTATTGACATTAAATTAAAACAGTTCTAAAGCTAAAGACAGAATAATTTTCAAAAATAAAATAGTCTGCTATAAAATAGTTAAATTAAATTCAAAAAAGGATAGAAGACAAATGCTCAAGAAATCGCTTTTATTGGCTTTGATGGTTTTTGCAAGTTTTGCCTCAGCACAGGCTGAAATAACCATTAAAAGTGCTGAACCAATCGAAAAAAACAGCAAAAAAGAAACTTTAACAAACAAAGAAAATACCATTAATTTATCTGAAGAAAAAAGAAAAGAAGTTGAAAAAATCACAAATGAACACAATCAGCAATTAACTCAACTGAAGCCTAAAATCAAAGATAAAACTAAGGCTTTAAAAAATGAATTAACCAAAGATAATCTCGATATTATTGCCTTAGAAAGCCTAAACAAAGAATTATTTATTTTAAAAGAACAAGAACAACTTATTCGCTTAAAATATCAAGTCGCTCTTTCCAAGGTTTTAACCACTGAAGAAAGAAAATCTTTAAATAAAATGAGTAAAGCCAAAGCCTCACCACAAAAGGCTAAAAAATAAAATGCAAGATAAAATCATTGTAAAACAAATTAAATGCTATACCCAAATTGGTGTTGCAGACAATGAAAGAGCGATTGGGCAAAATTTATTAATTGATATTTCGGCTTATCTAGATTTAAGCAAAGCTGGTCTGGTTGATGAATTAGAAAGCACAATTAGTTATGTCGAAATTTCAAAAGCCGTTCAAATAACTTGCAAAAAACGGGCTTTTAAAATTCTTGAAAACTTAGCTTGTAATATTTGTCAGGATATTTTGGGGCAATTCTCTGTAATTCAGGCTCTAGAGGTGGAAGTACATAAACCACATATTCCAAACCCTCAATTTATCGGCCAAGCCAGCGTTTTTGTTTTTCGTAGCAGAAATTCTGAATGACGAATTTAACAAATAATGTCCAAAGAAATAAATGCTTGGTTTAAAACTGATGAAAAAATTATTTTTGCCGAAAAACCTTTCTGGGGAATTAAATTTGAGCAAAATAAGGTTTTTATTTTTTCGCCAAGCCAAAATGCCTTTAAAGAAACCGCTCTGAAGGAGCCTTTTGAAATTTTGCGCAATTTTGCTTTAAAGGATTCTGAAATTTTGCTAGGTTTTATTGGTTATGAATTTGCTAGGCAATTTGAATCAGCCGTTGAGAATAAATATTTGCCCACTGAAAGCGATTTTCCGAGTTTTTGTTTTTTTGCTTTTAGTGAATTTAAGCTTTTAGATGAGCCGCCCTTTAAGCCAAAACCGCTCAAAGCCACCAAATTAATTAGCTTAATTAAAGACGAACTTTATTTGCAAATGGTTGAGTCTGCCTTGCAAGAGATAAAAAACGGAAATACTTATGAAATTAATTTAAGCCGTCCTTTTGTTTTTGAATTTGCCCAAAAGCCAAGCTCAGAGACAATTTCGGCAAATTTGTGGCAAAAAAACCCAGCCCCTTTTTCGGCTTATCTTAAAATTGACCCTGAGAGAGCTATTTGCAGTGCTTCGCCTGAGTGTTTTTTGCGCAAAACCAAACAAGAAGTTTCAACTTTCCCAATTAAAGGCACACGCAAACGCTTAGATGATAAACAAAAAGACCAAGCTCAAATTGAAGAACTCATCAATAGCTCTAAAGAAATGGCTGAGCATTTAATGGTGGTTGATTTAGAAAGAAATGATTTAGGCAAAATAGCGATTGCTGGCTCAGTTCGGGTAAAAAATTTTTCGCAAGTACATAGTTTTTCTTATGTTCATCATTTGGTAAGCGAGGTAAATTGCCAGCTAAAACCAGATTTAAATATTTTTGATGTTTTGCAAGCAACCTTTCCGAGCGGCTCTATAACAGGTGCGCCCAAAATTAAAACCATGCAAATTATCAATAAACTTGAACCTTTTTCTCGGACAGCTTATACGGGAAGTTTTGGTTTTATTGATAGTAAGGGCGATGGTGTATTTTCGATTTTAATTAGAACTTTGTTTTTAAATCAAAAAAAAGTTACTTTAAACGTTGGCGGCGGCATTGTTCTTGATTCAGAGCCACAATTTGAGCTGGAAGAAACCTATATTAAAGCCAAAAGTTTTTTTGACTTATTACTTTAGATTTTTTTACTTATAATAAAACCAAGAATAAACAATACAACCTACAACTTGAATTGAGTGTCTCCGTCAAGGGAACAGCGTAAGCCGAGGGTTTAATCCAGAGTTATTTTTTTGTATTTTGAGGCTCGCAAAACTTAAGCGTCCTCACCAGAACCAAGATTACTTGGTAGTAGAGATAAATATTCAGCATAAGTATATTTATCTTTTGCGTCGGTTACACCCTTAGGTACACCCCCTGAAAGAGTCTTATCATAAGCTCCAACAAAGAAGAAATAACCTTGATCGCTTTTAGCTTTGGTTGCGTCAAAAGTAAGAGGATCATTTGGCAAGAAGGCAAACTGATTACTACCATCAGCGGCAATTTTGTAATACCAGAAGATATCATCATTCGGATCAACTGGATCGTTAAATTCAATACAATCCACCAAAGACAGAGGTGCTGGTGTTGGTATTGGTGTTGTTGGTATTGGTGTTGTTGGTATTGGTGTTGTTGGTATTGGTGTTGTTGGTATTGGTGTTGTTGGTATTGGTGTTGTCGGTATTGGTGTTGTCGGTATTGGTGTAATTACAATTGTGGGGCTATTTGGTGCCGCAAACATAACTAAGGCTTGGTTTAAAGCTTGATTGCCAAGGTTAAACATATTTTTGCCTTTAAAGCCTTGCTGAGCAGTAATTCCGCTATTGCCTTGATTAAAAGCAAGTGGTTCGCCTGCTTTAGGGTTCATTGCCACAGCTTGGTTTATGGCTTGAAGGCCAGCATTATTCATGCTAATTGGGCTTTTTGTATTTTTTTGCGTATTAGCCTGATTAGTTCTAAAGTTAAAAACATTACCGAGACCTTGATTAAAAATAATGGGCATTTGTTCTCATTCTTAAGATCAGTTGAGTATTATTTACCCTTCTAAAACCTTGAAAAATACAGCAAAACACCTATTTTGTGTAAATATATTCAAAAACTTACAAAATAAATAATTATTGAAAAAACAACTTTATTAAATTACTTTTACTTTGGCCTAAGCTTTTGAATGTAAGTTACAATAGTTAATAAAGCATTATTTTCAATTTAATAAAAAATTAATATAAATGGCACATATTGAAACAAATGTTATTCATCAGGGAGCGAACTTAGACTCAAGTTATCATTCTATTACGGCTCCAATTTATGCTTCTTCGATTTTTGCCGCCCAAGACTTAGACCAAAGACCGCCTTTTGATTATACTCGTAGCGGCAATCCAACCCGCAAGGCTCTAGAAGATACTTTGGCTTGTCTTGAAGGTGGTGCTTTGGCTTCGGCTACAGGTAGCGGTATGTCCTCTATTATGGCTGTTCTTTTAATGCTTAAAGCTGGCGATCATTTGATTGCGCCTCAATGCATTTATGGTGGAACTCATCGCATATTAGCTTCGATTATACAAAAGTTTGGCATCGAAATTACTTTTTTACCAGACCTAAACAATTTAGAACGCCTTAGAGAAAATATAAAAGCAAACACCAAAATGATTTGGATAGAAACACCTTCTAATCCGCTTTTACACATAACCGATATTAAGGCTTTATCCGAATTCACCAAAGCTTTAAACGCAAAGATACTACTTGTCGCTGATAATACTTTTTTGTCTCCTTATTTTCAGAAGCCTTTAGAGCTGGGCTGCGACTTGGTTATTCATTCTACAACCAAATATATTAATGGCCATAGCGATGTAATCGGCGGAGTTGTTGTCTCTAAAACAGAAGCCTTAGGCACAGAAATTGCAAATTATGTAAATTGTCTTGGTTTGGCTTGCTCGCCTTTTGATGCTTGGTTGGTTTTGCGTGGCCTAAAAACTTTGCCTCAGCGCATGGAAGCTCATCAAAAAAATGCCTTAAAGTTAGCTGAATTCTTGGGTAAACAAGCAGTTGTTAAAAAAGTTTTTTATACAGGATTACCTTCTCATCCGCAATTTGAGCTTATAAAAAAACAAATGTCTGGTTTTGGCGGAATGCTTTCTTTTGAATTAGACACCGAAAAAGCTGATTTAAATAAATTTTTCCAAAGCTTAAAATATTTTAGTTTGGCCGTTTCACTTGGTGGTGTTGAGTCTTTAATTGCGCAACCTTGGAGTATGAGCCACGCTTCAATGCCCGAAAAAGCCCGCATAGAGGCTGGTTTAAGCCCTGCTATTATTCGTGTTTCAGCTGGTATCGAAAACTCCGAAGATTTAATTTCTGATTTAAAAACTGCATTAGAAGCTTGTTGTAGCTGTTGTTAAAGATTTTTGTTTTTCAAATTTCCCTTACAACTTTACACCGCCATGAACAGTTTAAAAGCAGTAAAGCAACCACCACTATCATTAGTTAGGCGAGATAAGTTTTTTCGAAAAGCGGCCACCATTGCTACAAATGCACAAGGATGGATTTTAGGGCCAGCTTTTCTTTTATACGCAGGCGCTAATTTTTTTAAAAACCAATCTCCTAATAATAATTCAACTTTTTTTAAGTTCGCCAGCGATCCAGTTTCTATTAATTTTCTTTTGGATGGTTTAAGCACAATTGCTGAATATTCAGGCGGTTTTTCCTTGGTGGGCAATCTTTTAAGGTTTTTTAACGATATTTTGCTTTTAATTCCTAAAGACAATCAAGAAAATAAAAATCCAGTTTTAAATTTAATAAATAATTTTACAGATAAAGGACTTTCGGCGGTTTATTTATTGGCTTCTTCTATGACTGGGGTTTCTTGGGCTTTTGATGCCAACTCAACGCTAACCAAAGAGCTTAATAGTAAACAAGGATTAATGAATAAGCTAGAATTGCAGACAAAATATTTTATTAATTACATCAAAGAGCTTCCTTCTAAATTTACAGATAAAAAGCTTCTAGCCGAAAAATTTAGGCAAATTAGACAAAAACCACTTGAAACCATTGGTCAAGGAACCAAACATGGCATACTTTTGCATTCTTTATTGGCTTTAATTTCTTTGCCTTTTATTGTAATTGGGCTTTTATCACCCAAGCCTGATACTTCACAAAAAAATACAGAACAAATTGCAAGTACTCCACAAAAAGAAAATAAAACCCAAGAAGATAATTTATTTTCTAAAATAGGCTGGTTTTTAGCTGGCTTTAGCCGCATACCTTTGGTTGTTTCAATTTTTGCAAGTACTTTTAATACTGATTTACGCAAACGTTATGGAATATTTTATTCAGTTTTGAGCTTTATTTATGATGGTTTATTAGTAGTCAGAACAATTTTCCCCGCCTCTATTCTAGGAGATGCTATAAACAATTTTGTTTCAACCTTACGTTCATTTTTATCTCGCAAAGGAAGAAATAATTTAAATGAAACTTAAACTTATTTAATTTTTTATTTCTTTTTGGGCAAAACTTTCTTTTATATTTACAGAAAGGCAAAACCCCAAATGACCTTTCTAAAACCCCTTTTTGTTACCCCTTTTTTAATAACCCCTCAAGAGGATTTCTACCCCGATCCTCTTTTTTTCTTTTTATTGCCTAATTACTTTTTTGATTTGATTATTAGGTTGATTTTAAGCCAAGTCTTGAACTTTTTGGTATAAAATAAGGCTTATGTTTTCGCAAACTAATATTGCAAATGTTTCTTCGCCCGATCTGGGAATTCAATGGCTTAAAGGCGGCAGTCAATTTGAAAATTTAGAAGAAATGCGGACTATTGCCAAAAGCTGTTTAAAATGCGGCCTCTGCCAAACCAGAAACAAGGTTGTAATTGAAGACGGAAACCCAAAAGCAAAATTAATGCTAATCGGCGAAGGCCCTGGAGAACAAGAAGATTTAAGTGGTTTACCTTTTGTAGGGCGGGCTGGCAAACTTCTAGATAAAATTTTAGAGGCCGCTCAAATAGATCGCCAAACACAAACTTATATTTGTAATATTGTAAAATGTCGCCCGCCGAATAATCGTGTTCCTTTGCCAGAAGAGGCTAGTGCATGTTTTGAGTATTTGCAAAGCCAAATTTATTTTATAAAACCTAAAATAATTATTTTGCTTGGTTCTACCTCCGTAAGAGGTTTACTTCAAATTAAAAGCCCCAAAATAACCCAATTACATGGTCGCTGGATTGAAGGTCAAGGTGAACTTTTTGAAGGAATTTTACTTATGCCTTTTTATCATCCGTCTTATTTATTGCGCAATCCAAGCAAAGAAACTGGCAAACCTAAGTGGCAAGCATTGGAAGCCATCAAACAAGTCAAAAGTAAATTAGAAGAATTCAACTAAACAAAGAATCGCCTGTAAATTTTTAATTCTAATTAATCTTTGTTTAAGAATCAAGACATTCCAGTCCATAAATCGCCAGCATCGCCTAGGCCTGGCAAAATATATTTTTTTTCATTAAGACATCGGTCAAGGGCGCAGGCAAAAATCTGCAATTGCGGAAATTTATTTTGCAAATTAGCCAAACCTTCAGGAGCTACAATAATGCAGGCCAAAAACAGATCTTCGATTTTTCCACCTTCGGCCAGCAAACATTCAATAGTCGAAACCGCCGAGCCGCCTGTTGCCAACATTGGATCGATAATAATTATTTTTTTGTTTTTAATCTCAGGAAAATTGCGGTAATATTCAGAGGCAATAGCAGTTTTTTCATCTCTTCTTTGGCCAATAAAGCCGATTTGTGCTTCAGGTAAAAAGTCAATAAAAGCTGGCAACATAGATAAACCCGCTCTCAGAACTGGAACAATCACAATTGGCGAATTCAAAGTTTGGCCTTGAGTTGCTTCAAGAGGGGTTTCGATTTGTATTTCGGTTAATTCAAAGTTTTCAACCGTAGCAATTGCCAAAATTTTACTCAGCTTGTCTAAGGCGAAACGAAATTCTGAAACTTTGGTATTTTTATTACGCAAAATGGTCATATAGTGCTTAGCAAGAGCATTTTCAATCAAATTAAACCTAATTACTTTTTTATCTTTCATGGTTTGGCTTGTGTCCGAATTAAACTTAACTTTTAGCTTTTATTTGCAATCATACCTCAATGAAAACACTGATATAGAGCGAATAAGTTTTATATTAACATACTCAATTATTATAATTAGAATTTAAGCTAAGCAGTAAAATACTAATATCGGCTGGGCTAACGCCGTCAATTTTAGAAGCTTGTCCAAGTGTTTGGGGTTTTATTTTATGTAGTTTTTCTCGGGCTTCAAGCGATAAATGTTTTAATTGAATATAGTCAAAATGCGCCGGAATAAGTTTATTTTCGAGGCCGCTTAATTTTTGAACTTGCTCTTCCTGACGTTGAACATAACCAGCATATTTAATTTCGGTTTCTAATTCAAAACGAGGAGCTGGTGAATCAAACTCATTAGGCAAAAACTTGTCTATAATTTCAAAGTTAAGATTTGGCCTTGAAAGAAGCTCGGCTAAAGTAATAGAAATATTTTCTTTAAGGGGTATTTGGTCAAAACTTTCTAAAATAGCATTATTGTGTGCATTACCTTTGATGCGGGTTTTTTGTAATAATTCTAGGCTTGTTTTAAAGTTTTGGTTTTTCTTTTCAAAAACTTCCCAGCGATAATCATTTACTAAACCAATCTCACGTCCTAGAGGTGTCATTCGTCTATCGGCATTATCTTGACGTAAATTTAAGCGATACTCAGAGCGGGAGGTCAGCATTCTATAAGGTTCAGTAATTTGTTTAATCACCAAATCATCAATTAAAGTACCAATATAACTTTGCGAACGTTTAAAAACCACTTCGTCCTGATTTAAAACATATTTGGCCGCATTAATGCCCGCCACCAAACCCTGAGCGGCCGCTTCTTCATAACCGCTTGTGCCAAGCAATTGGCCACCAGCAAATAAACCTTTAATATTTTTAGATTGCAAAGTATGTTTAAACTGAATTGGCCGCAAAAAATCATATTCAACGGCATATGCTGGCCTAACAATATGCGCTTTTTCAAGACCGGGCAAAGAACTAACAATTTGTCTTTGAATATGAATAGGCAAGCTAGTTGAACAACCTTGTAAATAAATTTCATTTGTGCTTCGGCCTTCTGGCTCTAAGAAAAACAAATGAGACTCTTTATCGGCAAAACGCACTACTTTATCTTCAATTGAAGGGCAATAACGCGGACCAATGCCTTCGATTAAGCCAGCATACAAAGGCGATTCCATTAAATTGTCTTTTATAATCTGATGGGTTAAAGCGGTTGTTCGGGTTGAATAACAAGGCATTTGCTCTAAGAGAGGGCGATTTGGCAGAAAAGAAAAAAAGCTTGGTATTTTGTCTCCATGATGTTTGTCGAGTTGTTCAAAATTAATACTTCTAGCATCAATTCGAGCGGGTGTTCCTGTTTTTAAGCGACCCAAACTTAAACCTAATTCTTTTAGACTTGCACTTAAACCAATTGCCGCTGGTTCACTGGCTCGGCCTGCTTGTTGTGTTTGTTTGCCCGTGAAAACCTTGCCTTCTAAAAAAGTGCCGCTTGTAATGATAATTGCCCTAGCATAAATTTGTTCTCCTAGTGAGGTTTCTATGCCAATTACTTGATCTTCTTTGGCTAAAATTTTAGTTACCATAGCCTGATAAAATGATAATTTCGGAATAGTTTGCAGAGCTTGACGCATCCATTGGCTATAAGCATATTTGTCTGATTGCGCTCTTAAAGCATGAACAGCCGCACCTCTTGAGCTATTGAGAGTTTTGAGTTGTAAATATGTAGCATCAGCCGCTAAGCCCATTAAACCACCCAGAGCATCAATTTCTTTAACTAAATGAGATTTGGCTGGCCCGCCCACCGCTGGGTTACAAGGCATCCACGCAATAGAATCAAGATTTAAACCAATAAGAAGAGTTTTAGCCCCTAAATTTGCAGCTGCCGCCGCCGC
Organism: Candidatus Caenarcanales bacterium; assembly: GCA_947494115.1. Lineage (GTDB taxonomy): Bacteria > Cyanobacteriota > Vampirovibrionia > Caenarcaniphilales > Caenarcanaceae > CANLTT01. The sequence continues at coordinate 513 of CANLTT010000016.1, read as the reverse complement.
TTCACAACCAGCATGACCACAACCAATAACAATTACTTCAAAATTATGCATATCCCGTATTTTAGCAAACAGATATGTATTAAATATTTTCAGGTTTATGTATTATCTCAAGTCGAACCAGTAAATATAAATTAATTTTTGCTCATTTAGCCTTTAATCGAAAGAGCTTACTTAGTTTTCGGGTTAAATTATAAATAAAGGCTAAAATCAAAGTCGATAGAATCTTTCTTTGTCAAAACCTTTAAGAAGCTGTCTTAAAATAAAAGATTAGGATAAACGATTAAGCATAATTTTAGTCATAGAAAGGTAAATCCAAGCTTCAGAATAGACAGCTTTCATTTCATAATCCTTGGATAAGCGTCTGAATCCCTCAAGCCAAGAAAATGTCCTTTCGACTATCCATCTCTTTGCTTGAACAACAAAGCCAATTTGCCCAACCAGTTTTTCCACTATTTCGACTTCACAATTGAAAAACATTTGAATAAAGTTGCTAAACCACTCGCCTCTGTAGCC
>CANLTT010000015.1 GCA_947494115.1 Candidatus Caenarcanales bacterium | reverse complement strand
CCCAAATGAGGAATTAAAAATAATGGAAACAATAAAGAAGCAATTAAAGCACCAATATAATCAAAAGCAAAAACCTTAGAAACTAAATCACTAAATTCAAAATCGTCTTTTAGAATTCTCATCAAAAGCGGAATTTCAAGTCCAACTAAAATACCAATAATACTAATCAAACTATAAAGTAATATTCTAAAATACTCTACAAATTCAAAAGAAACAAAAAGCAAAGCCGCCGATGAACCGCCAATTAAACCAATTAAAAGTTCAACCTGTATAAAATACATTATTATATTTTTTTTAAGATATTTAGCCAAATAAGAACCAATACCCATTGAAAATAAATAAATGCCAATCACAATCGAAAACTGTGTTACAGAGTCTCCAAGAAGATAGCTAGCGATAGTACTGCAAATTAATTCATAAATTAAACCGCAAGTGGCAATTACAAAAACCGTAAATAATAAAGAATAAGCCATATTTTTTGTAATTTTAACCTAAAGTTTGAAATTGAATAACTATAAGGTATTAATTGTCAAAATTAAAAAAACATTTGTATAATTATCAGTCGTCTGAAAGACTGGCAAACATAAATAATGAGACAATTTATCGACAATATACTACCAGATGATGACAGAAAACGAAAATGGATATCTATTGCCGTAACTGTTTTTATTGCGGGTGTTTTGACGTATTTGAGTATTTATAAACTTAAACAATATGGAATTGCCTTATTTATTTTGATACCTCTTTTTCTTGGTGCAGGTTCGACCATTTTATACGGACTAAAAAAAGGAATAACCAAAAAACAAGCTTTGCAAATCGGATTTTTAACTCTGGGAATTTTTACGGCCAGCCTTTTAGTTTTTGCGATTGAGGGTGTAATTTGCCTTGCAATGGCCGCACCTTTTGGGCTTTTATTAACTTTACTTGGTAGTTTTTTGGGTTATGCAATCATCAACAAGATAGGCAAAAACGCCGTTCAAATGATGTTAATTTTCATTGCTATTATCCCCCTAATGGCCTTTGCAGAGAAAGACATCAAGCCAGTTTTAACTCCAGTTGTAACTTCAATCGAAATTAATGCGCCTGCACAGACCGTTTGGAAAAATGTGATTGAATTTTCAGAACTTGATAAACCAACTGAATTTATTTTTAAGATAGGAATTGCATATCCAATCAATGCCAAAATTGACGGAACAGGAGTTGGTGCAATTCGGCACTGTAACTTTACAACAGGAAGTTTTGTAGAACCTATAACGGTTTGGGATGAGCCGAGACTATTAAAATTTGATGTAATTGAACAGCCTGCTCCAATGAAAGAACTTAGTTTTTGGGATATTGATGCACCGCATTTACATGACTATTTTGTTTCTAAGCAAGGACAATTTCAATTGATACCTTTAGCCAATGGCAAGACTCTCTTAGAAGGCACAACTTGGTATTACCATAATATAAAACCGGCCTTTTATTGGCAACTTTGGAGCAATGGTATTATTCATAAAATTCACCAAAGAGTATTAATGCACATAAAAACAAATGCCGAGAACACAAAAAGCAAAACAATATAATATTAGATATTAAGAATTGCTAGTAATAGAACTTAAGCTTGCCGAGAGTTGATTCCAGTAATTTAAATTATTACTAGAGTCAGCTGAACTAGTATTCCAGTTAGAACCTGAATTAGTATTCCAATAATTTGAACTACTATTACTAGATAAGCCATTATTCCAGCTAGAAGTTAAACTATTATTTGGATTAAGCATAATAATACGAGGTTGTCTGGTGGTATTTGAACTTTGCGGAGCAGTATTATTATATAAATTAGGATTATTATTTATTATGCCATTATTATTTAATACAAAAACTGGAATATAATTTGGATTAGTTAAACCATTTTTAGAGCCGCAATTATTATTTGTATGATTAGTTTTATTTGTAATATTTAAACCTGCGCATTCAAAAGCTTTGATTAATCTATTTACATCATCTTGGCAACGCAAGTCAAAAGTTTGATTATTAAAAACTACTTTTTCTATATTGGCAATTTGAAATTTTTGATTATTGTGTCCAGTCAAAGCAAAACCATCTGGACGGGTTTCAACACTATAATTATTGTTCTTTAAGGCTTCTAAAGCTTTTTCAAAGGTTGAATGTATAGTTAAACTATCTTCACCAGAGCCGCCATTTAAAGATGTGTTTTTAGTTGGAAAATCCCCGTAAACAAATTGATCGTTTTTAGGCCCAGCAACAACTTTGCCTTCTAAATTGTAACTAATAGAACTATTAGAATCAGGTGAATTGGTTGGCCACTTAATACTTAGTTGATTATTAATATTGCCTAGTAGATTATGTGTCATTGCGATCTCCTTGCCTTTATCTTTGTATTAAAGAATTTGCTTTAAAGTTTGATTAAGCTCGTCAACAGGCAAGGGAGAATATATATAATTGCGTAAATTCCCTTTAGGTTTCTAAATAATTAACCAATTTATCCCAGTCTGGTTCTAAAAAAGAGGCATTAACTTTTTCTAAAATACTGGCCAAAAGCGCTTTTCGATTGTTCTTAGCTTTGGGGTTTTCTTTGTCATCAACCAAAACTTTCTCAAAAAAATTGTTTATAGGCTCTGTCAGACAAGCAAGTTCTTCCCAAGTTTGAAAGTTTTTTTGTTTTTCAAAAGCTTCAAATAGTTTTTTTTCTTCATTCAGCTTTAATTCGCTGGTTTGCAGGTTTTCGCTTTGAATATTTTCTTTTTGTAAAATGCGCCCAATCCGTCTTATACCTATTAAAGAGTTAATTAAAGTATTTTTATTGTTTTGAACAGTTTCTTCAAAGCTGACAATTTTGTGCTTTAGCTCTTTTAAAGGCAGATTTAAAACAGAATTAGAATTAGTAAAAGCCAAAACTAAATCGGGGTTTAAGCTTTGTGAGAGCACATAAATTAGGCGTTGTTTCAAAAAGTTTATAATATTTTCAAAAAACTTCTCAAAATTATTTTCGGTTTTATTTATTTGTCCTAGAGCTTGATATGCAATTTGGGCAATTTGTTTGAGGCTAAGGTCAAGCTCTTCTTCAAAAGCCAAAAGAATTTCGATAATGCCTTGAGTTTGGCGGCGCAAAGCAAATGGATCTGCTGAACCAGTGGGCATTTTACCAATTGATAATAAACTAATTAAATTATCGGCTCGGTCTGCAATCGAAAGTAAAGCTCCAATTTTAGTTTCAGGTAGCTCTTTACCAGAGGCTAAAGGTTTATATTGCTCGGCTATCGCCTTAAAAACTGCCGCATTCTGGCCTTGCTTCTTGGCAATAAAACCTCCCACTAAGCCTTGCAATTCAGGAAACTCAAAAACAATAGAACTGGCTAAATCGCATTTGGCTAAAACGGCCGCTTTATATAAGTCTGGCTCTGAGGGCGCAAACTGCTGTGCAATTAATTTTATTCTTTCGGCTTTGCCTTTCATGGTTGAGTCGCCTGCCAATTCTTTCTGAAAAGTCATTCGTTCTAATTTGTTTTCTCGTTCATTCAAAGGGGTTTTTAAGTCTTCTTGTACAAAAAACTCAGCATCTTTTAAGCGGGCTTGCAAAACTCTTTCATTGCCTTCGATTACGGTTTTTTGCGCTGTTGGCAAGCAATTAGCAATAAATATAAATTTATTTAAAAGTTTACCATCTAAGCTAAAACACGGAAAATACCTCTGATGATGAGTTGAAACCGTTATAGTTAAAAAATCAGGCAAATCTAAAAAGGTTTCATTAAAATTTCCAATTAAAGCCAGTGGCCACTCAAGTAAATCAATTACTTCTTTTAAAAGCTCGGCTGAAACTTGTACTTTGAAATTATGCTTTTTTTCTAAATCGGCAATTTGGGCTAAAATGCTGGCAGAACGTTCCATTGGGCTTGGTTCAACTAAATTGTTTTTTAGAATATTTACATAATTACAAACTTTGTCGATTTTTACATATTTATTAAAATTAGCATTCTCTGCTTCTAGAAGGCGATTAACCCGTGTTTGATTATTTGCTTGTAAGCCCAAAACTTCTATTTCAAAAATTTCTTCATCCAAAATAGACACAAGCCAACGCGCTGGACGAGAAAAATTATATTCTCCCATTCCCCAAGACATCCAGCGTTCGCCTTTTAAAGAGCTAATTGCAAAATCTAAAGCTTCTTTTAAAATATCTTTTAGGCTTAAAGCGGCTATTTCTTTGTTTAGGCAATAACGGCCATCTATTTGGAGCAAGTCATTAATTTGTTTATTATTTTTTTTGGCAAAGCCTTCAATTGCGGTTTGCGGTGCGCTTAAGCCAGGGCCTTTAATTAATTCTTGGCTAGCGGCTTTTTGGGCGGGTAAATTTTTAAAAACCAGAGCAATACGCCTCGGTGTCGAATAAAGTTCAGTCTCAAAGCCCGTCAATTGGTGTTCGGTCAGTTTATTTACAAACAGGTCTTTAAAGTTGTTTGCGATTTGTCCAGTAGTGCCAGCGGGCAATTCTTCGGTACCAATTTCAATTAAATAATCCATGAAAAGCTAAATAAAAAGGTTTTGTCATTTTAGCTTAATTTAAAATACTAAGTAAATTTCAAAATTAAAAAAGTCAAGAATTTATTAAGTATTTGTATATAAATATTGGTTTGATTGAATAATTACGCAATACTTTAATTTATTATTATTCTGGTTTAAATTTGTCGATTTCTTGTTTTAAAGTTTCGCTCAAATTTGGCTCTAGTTCTTTGAGTTGAGTATAAATTTCGGTCGCTGAATTTATTTGCTTAGCCTTAAGATATAAAAAACCTAATTTCTGTAAAAGCTGACTATCAGAAGGATTGCGCTCAAGTTCAGCTTTATATTCTTCAATTTGCTCTGTATAATTTTCTCTATCTCTCAAAATATCATCTAAGCTAACAATTTGTTTTGGTTTTTCTTTAATTTTTAGGCTAGTTGTATTTTCGGCGGTATTTTCGTCCCAGTTAGGTGAATTGTCTTCGCTTGAAAAGTTTTCGCCTTCACCAGAGAGAGTAACTTCATTAAAAAAAGAGCTACGTGGTAAAGGCTTATTCAAATCAAGACCCAAACCTTGTCTGTAAGCAATTAAAGCCTGAGTGGTTTGCCCCGAAGCTTTATAAGAATAAGCCAAAGCAAAATAAGCCGAAAGCAAAGCTGGATTTAGCTCTAGAGCACGCAATAAATGTTCAATGGCCAAATTATATTTTTCTTGCGCCATATAAGAAGTGCCTAAACCAAAATGAATTAAAGGATTTGTAGCGTCTTTTTCAAAGGCTTTTTTATAATAAGAAACGGCATTGTCATAATTTTCGGCTTTATAGTTTTCATCGGCAGTTTCAATTAAATTAGCAATATTCGCCTGAGAAGAGACTTTAGAACTTGGCTTAAAATCAGCAAAACTAGGCAAAAAATTAAAACTAAAAATCAAAATTAAAAAATAAAATAATTTCATTGACATTTATAAATTACATTTTAGGCTTTTTTAAATTTAGCAGAATTTTATGGTTTTGCCAGATGTACTAATTCACTCAGGGCAATTGAAAGCTAAATTGGGCATAATTAAGTTTATGAGAATAATTAAGTTATGATTTTAGTCTAAATATTTTAATTTTCACGAATGAAAGTAAATCTCGAATTAATTATAAATAGCCTCACTTCTTTCTCTTATTCGTGGATTCCAGCACTTTTAATTTTATGGTTTTTAATTGCGCTGAAACCCAAAACGAAAATAGCGGCTCCTTTATTGGGATTTTTGGCTGGCAGTATTTTGTCGAGTTGGGCTGGTCATTTAAACCGTTTAAGCTCTTTGCATTTGTTTCCTGGCCCTGAAAGCCCGCCATTTTTTTTGATGGTTGGCTTGATTGAAGAAACGATTAAATTTGCGGCCAGTACTTTAGCCTTGTTTTTGGTGGCTCCTAAAAATTGGCGGCACACTTTACAAAACAATTGGCTAGCTTTAGCTATGTCTGGGGCTTTAGGTTTTGCGGCCGCCGAAAACTTTATTTATGGAATTGACGGACAAGGCGGCATTGCTCGAGTTATACCATTGGTGGCTCATACTTGTTTTGCGGTTTTTTGGGGAATTGGTCTTTACAAAGCTGTGTACCAAACAAATAAACTAAAGGCAATTTTTTGGATTTTATTTGGTTTGACGGAAGGCATTTTGCTTCATGCTCTTTATGACTGTGTTGTCAGCGAAAATGTAATTCCAGATACTTGGAAAATAATGGCTTGGTTATTTACGGGCATATTTTTATTTTTAATTTTAGGTTGGCATTCAAGTATTATTCAAAAACTCAAAAAGCAATTTCCGCTTTTACCAGAGCCGATCATAGAAAAACCCGAAAAGACAATTAAACCCCAAGAAAGCAATTGGTTTGTTGAAGGCTTTGGCTCTGTAGTTATGCCAGGAATTGGACATTTGTCTAAGGGTGAATATTTTACGGGCTTAACCTTTTTTGTTTTGGCTTTTTTATTGCCTTATATTGTTTTGCGTTTTGGTTTGTCTGAAATTGCAAATAAAGTAACTTCTTTAAGCGAAACTAAAGCTTTTATTCAGGTGGTTTTAATTTTCTTTTTTACTTTATTGCTTTATTTGGGCATTGGCTTTTGGGCGGCTTGGGAATTAAAACAAAATAATAAAAATTTAGACAAATCAGACCACAAAAAAAGGTTTACGGCTTTGTTTCCCGTTAGCACTTTGTTTTTTATAAGTTTACTTAGTAGCTTTTTTCTGCCAGCTCTAGAAAAGCCAAAAAAGGATAAAAACGATAAGGAAGAATCTATGGTAATTAAAGAAATTCCTTTAGGTTTAACTTGGGAACTCGAAAAAACGCCGCCAGCTCCGCAAAAAAAAGAAACTTCGCCGCTTGGAACGAATGAAACCATTAATTCAATTTCAATCGATAAAGAACCAGACAAAAAACCCAATAAAAAAGCCAACAAAGAACAAAAGGCTCCCGCGCAAGACAAACCGCCAACTGGTGTGCAAAACAGCGATAGTCAAAATATGCAAAACTTACCCAATAAATTGCCTCAAATTGGTTATATTGGTGTACAACTTTCCGAAATTCTCTGGAATCAACAGCTTAAACCATATGTCGCCTTTGTTTATCCAGGTACAAGCGCAGAGAGAGCTGGTTTAAAGTCTGGCGATTTAATAATTTCAATTGATGGGAAAAAATCGGACGGCTTAAATGCTCTAGAAGTAAGCAATTTGGTTAGAGGCCCTTTGGGAACTTCGGTAGAAATAATTGTTTTACGTGAAGGAATTGGCGAAGTAAAAATTAGAGCTTACAGAACTGGAACTTTATTTCAATCTGCTAACAATGAAGGCACACCAATTAAACCTTGATCTGTCCTAAATTTAAGCCGCCATGAAAGAAGCTTTATCAGAGGAAATCCAAACAGCGGATTTGCAAGGTTTGCACGACAACTAGCTCTGATTCTTTTCAGACGAAGAGGGTAACGCAAGCCGAGGGTTTAATCTAGTTTAAGAATAGCCAGAAGTGTCTTCTCTAAGTTTTGCAATTTGTTCCAATAATTTTTGGTTGTCGGTCATAGGGACTAATTCACTTTGAATAGCGTCTCTATTTTGTTTTAATTCAGCTATTTTAGCCTGAAGTTGGGTTGTATTTATGCCCATTTCCTCTAAGGTTTTTAGACTGCTGTTTAAACCCCCTAATTTTACCTGAATTAAACTAAGTTTTTCTTGTAATTCTTCTTGTGTGCCCTTTGCACTAAAATCAGTACCTTCTAAGCCTTTTAATCTATTATTTGCACTATTCAAAGCCGAAAAAGCTAAATCTTGTCCAGGGTTTCTATCAGAAATCTTGCTTAAATTCTCAAAAGCTTTTTGCGAATCCGTTTCACCACCAACTGCTTCTTTTCGTAAATTTGTCATATGTTGTTCTAAGGCCGCAAGTTTTTCTTGAATTTTATCAATTATGCCCGTCAATTGTTTATCTTCACTGCCAGTAGTTTTAACAGCAGTAGAGAGGCCATTTCTAATTTGTCTAAGAGAGCTTGCTAAACCATTCAAATCGTCTGCACTATTATTTGCATTACTAATAAATTTTGTAAAATCTTTTTCATTTAAATTCAAAATTTCATTTTCCAATTTCTTAAATGCGGCATCTTTTGTATAGTCTGTTGCTAGTTCTTGTAGTCCTTGACTTTCTGTTTTGAGCTCCCCTCCTATAAATGTAGCCTGATCGCGATAACTTCTATAATTCAATACACCCGTAGGATCGTAAACAGTTTCTTTCATCTCTTTTGAAGAAATTGTCCCAGCCGCAAGCCCCTCATATGTCGTCTTTTCTAATTGAAGTAGCTTTGTCTCTTTACTATTATATTGAATATCATTTTTCATTCTCTTCGCAAAATCTTTAAAACTTGTTTCCACCAACTCATTACTTGAAAAATTTTTATAGCTCACTGCCATACCATCAGGATTATCATCAGACATTTCTTTGAAGCTACTATTAAATGTATCAATAGAACCTTCTTTTACTGATTGACCTTGATTACCTATTGCCTTACCTTTTAATTGAGGATCGATAGTTCCTCCTTGAACTGGTAGATTTTGTCCGCCAAGATTAAGACCTATATTGCTCATAAATAATCTCCGTAAAAATTTTATTACTTAAGAAGATATTGCCCACAATTAACAAAAACATAAACTCATTTTTAGGCAATTCTTTTTTTGTTTAGGGAATTGCATAATCCAAATTGATTTAAATTAAAACCTTTTAATAATTTCGCAAATTTATTCAATCAAAAACTGAGAAAAATTTAATAAAGCTCATTTCCTGAATTCATACTAAAATGCGATCAATGGTAAAGGCTCTTCGTGGAAATAAGTGGAAGTAAACTAAATTATTCATGTTAAGTTGAGTATAACATTTCAGCTTTCCATATTCAAAAGTTTAATTTCAAGCAAAGCCGTTAATTCTTCAATGGAAGATATTTTGCTAATTTTGCCAGCTTCTGCGATCGAAATGCTTCCTGTTTCTTCAGAGACAACCAAACAATTGAGCTTACTGTAATTTTATTGGTAATTTACGAATGCGTGTTTTATTGTCATCTATTGTGAGTGAACAGCCTTCTTTTAGTGCCTCTTGATAGCTTTGTTCTGCAATAATTTTAAGAAAAATTTGAGCTATATTTTCGGGAGAATTATTACTTAAGCGTAAATTAATTAAGCTTGGTTGAGAATAGCCATTTAAAGCAATTAAAGCTGAAAAATCTCTAATATCTTGCGTGAGTATAACCATTTGATGATTTCTTGCATATTCTAAAATCTCAGTGTCTGGGACTGAAGGCTTCATCAATTCAGAAACTCGGATAATATTATAACCTTGTTGTTTTATTGTTCTTACTGTTAAAGGCGATATATTCATGTCAGCTAAAAATTGCAAAGTATTCTCCTTGAAATTTGAATTTATAAAATTAATTTAGCAAAATATCTGTCCTAAATTTAAGCCGCCATGAAAGAAGCTTCATCAGAGGAAATCCAAGCGGCATAATTTAAGGCTTGTTTAATGTCTTCAATTTCTAGTTCAGGGTAAGCTTCCAAAATTTCTGAATGGCTTTTTCCGTTAGCAAGTAATTTTAAAACCAAGCTGACTGTAATTCTCATACCTCTGATTGTTGGTTGTCCAAGGCATATTTGAGGATTGATGGTTATTCTATCTAAATTATTCATGTTAATTTGAGTATAACATTTCAGCTTTCCATATTCAAAAGTTTAATTTCAAGCAAGGCCGTTAATTCTTCAATGGAAGATATTTTGCTAATTTTGCCAGCTTCTGCGATCGAAATGCTTCCTGTTTCTTCTGAGACAACCAAACATAAAGATGAAGGGCTGATTTCGCAAATTCCTAAAGCCGCTCTGTGTCTGGTTCCGTATTGCCAAGGGTTTAACTTGGGGTTTTCGGTAATTGGAAGAATGACAGAAGCGGCATAGACCCGTTTATTGCGAATCAATACCGCCCCATCATGAAGAGGAGATTTAGGGTAGAAGATATTCAGGAGTAACTCAGTACTGACGACTGCGTCTAGCTTGCGGCCAGAGTTTATATACAATCTATCAGACCAAGTATTATCAAAGACCATAAGCGAACCAATTTTGTTCCTTGAAAAATTTTCAACCGCATCAATAATTTCTCGAATAACTTCTTTAACGGTTGTAGCCTCTTCTCCACGAGGAATATTGCTAGTTTTAACCCAAGTTAATAAATTAAGCCAGCCAAAACCATCACGGCCTAAATTGCTTAAAAAACGCCTGATCTCGGGCGCAAATAAAACTACTAAACCCAAAAAGATTGCTGGCGAAAAAAGCTCAAATAATTTAATAAAAATATAAAGTTTAAAAATATAAAAACAAACAATAACTGGAATTAAAATTATAATGCCATTTACAGCTCTCTCAGACGGAGTTCCACGAATTACACGCCAATATAAAATAAAAACAAAATAAGCCAGAATAATAATTTGTAAAATGTATAAAAATATGCCTTGCCAGCTCAGATGAAATAATTCGCCTGAGAAAATTTGTGAAAATAAGCTTGGAATATTACCATTTGGGTTCAATGAATTGCTTCCTTGTGCTCTAAACTTGCTTTTAGAAGGCGAGAAGGCAAAACATCATTACGCAAAAGATCTTCAAGGGTTTCTCTTTGCAAAACAATTTCGGCTTCGCCACCGCCCACTAAAACCATGGCTGGCTTAGGTACACGATTATAATTGGATGACATTGCATAATTATAAGCTCCAGTTCCAAACACTGCCAATAGATCTTGTTTATTTGTATTTTCAGGTAATTGAAGGCTTTCTATCAAAATATCACCAGATTCGCAATAACGACCAGCAATTGTAAAATTTTGAAGTTTGTCTTTTTCGCTTACCAAACGGTTTGCAAGTTGTGCCGAATATTTAGCCTGATAGGTAATTGGTCTTGGATTATCCGCCATGCCACCATCAACCGATAAATAAGATTTACCCTGCGGAATTTGTTTGCTTGCGCCAAGTTTATATAAAGTTACACCCGCTCGGCCAACCAAACTGCGCCCCGGCTCCACAATAAGTTTAGGTTCTTTTAAATTAAATTCGGCCAGCAAGCTCTTAATGGTATTAGTTAAGCCTTTAATTACGGTTCTAATCGCAGGCGGATCATCTTGTAAAGTATAGTGAATACCAATGCCGCCGCCTAAATTTAATTCTTCAAGTTCAAGACCATGTTTTTGTTTAATTTCTTGGTATTTTTTTAATAAAATTCGAGCTGTGTCTTCAAATGGAGTAGTTTCAAAAATTTGTGAACCAATATGCGCATGCAAGCCCAAAAGTTTTATATTAGAATTTTGCTTAATTTCTTCTAAGGCCAGCTCTAAATGCTGTGGGTCAAAACCAAATTTGCTATCAAACTGACCCGTTTTAATATAATCATGCGTGTGGCATTCAACACCGGGTGTCAGACGAATTAAGACCGAAACTGGTTTATTAATTTGTTTAAGAATTTCCAAATCACTAAAATTATCAATAATTATTCTGGTTTCTTTCAAATCGCAGGCCATTTCAAGCTCAGCCCTAGATTTATTATTGCCATGTAAATAAATTTTATGCGCAGGAAAATTAATTGATTGAGCCGTATAAAGCTCACCCGCCGAAACTACATCTAGCCCAAAACCTTCTTGTTGCAAAATGGCAAAAACCGCTTGCAAAGACAAAGCCTTACTAGCAAAAATTGGTAAATTGTTCGGGTAAAATTCATCTAAGGCCAGTTTATATTCACGGGCGGTTTCACGAATAGTTTGCTCATCAAGCACATAAAGTGGCGTAGCAAATCTTTCAGCTAATTCAACCGTATCGTAGCCACCAAGCTCTAAATGACCTAAAGTATTGTATTTTGCGCTATTTGGGTAATAAGGAAAAGACATTTATTTTTTAATTTATACTAAACAAATAATAGCCTAATATAGCGGTTTGAGAGTTGCTTTAGCTTGTTTTTTGTTTTAGACAATTAATTATTTAGGCCGAAACTCTTTGACGTTGGGGCGAACTATTGACTGTGCCGTGTGAACTAGGTTGAGCTGAAGATAATGACAAACCTTTGACTTCGGGAAAATGATTAAAACCCTTATCTGTTCCTCTTGCTTTAGCTTTAGCTATTTCCATGTAGTGATCAGAAACTCTTCCTGCATTCCCACCCATTCTTACATTTTGATTCTGTATACCATCAGGAGAGATATAACCTATAGAACTATTCATTTGCCCCAAAGAAGATGCCATTGTTGAAATATCAAAGAAAGCACTAAATATATGTCCAAAATTACCAGGCAATAATGTTAAAACAGAGAAAAGAGAGGAGGTCAAACCACCAAGCCCTATCAGATTTGCATTAAAATTAGACATTTGTGAGAAACACTGACTATTAGTCCCTCTAATATAGCTAGTTAAAGGGTTTCCTGTTCCAGCAATTCTTTCAATAGGAGCAAAAGTAGCATTTGCAAGACCTGGTATAGTTGCAGATAAAGTTGTTGCCACCATTAATGGATCACTTGCTGGATGATTCATTATATCATTTTGAGTTTGGGAACTTTGTGTAGAATTTTTATCTTTATCTTTATCATTCTTTTTGTTTTTGAAAAATTCTAAGATACTTCCCAACATGAGACCTGCAATAGGAACAAAGGCTCCCCAAGAAATAATAAAAGGAACTCCGTGTGGCATTGGAAATGGTTTGAGAATTCTGTTTATTATCTTTTCATGTAAGGGCTTATTACTTGGCATTTTTTCGTTTATTATTTGTCCTCGTGTGATTTCTTGAACTTCTGGTCCATAAAGTACCATATCATGGAAAAATTTAGGATTTTTTGCTGTTTCCCATACTGCTTTGCTTGGTTTGTACAAACTGGCAATAAAATTAGCAACAAAACCAGCAGGACGACCACCTAAGAATTTAACAAAGAATTTTGGAAATACTTTATCTAATAATTTTATTTCTAAATCTAAGCCAGCTTTATTAATCTGTTGTATTTTTGAAGCGGCAAAATAAGGTTTTCCTCGAACTTGATTATGTTCAGCATTCGCTGTTTTAAATTCAAATTCACTTTGCAAACCATCAAGCGTTTTTTGAGGATCCAATGGAAGTCTAACATTCAATTGCTCACTAAAGAAAAGACTATTAGCCCAAGAAAGCATATTTAAAGCTATTGAACCTAAAATAGTAGCTCTTTGTAATGCTATGTTCTGCGGTGCAATAAACATTAAACTTAAAGCTGCTAAATTCCCTAATATTCCTGTTGATTGAGTGGGATAACTTAAGAAAAGATTTCTTAGAAGAGAACCAATATTCATACCAATATACCCACCAGTTACCATATTGGCAGATATATTCTGAATAGTTGCTATTAACTTATTTAATTTATTTTTGTGATCTTTGCTGTCTTTCTTTGGATCTGTTGAAAGTACATTGTTTAGATCGGCTAGTAATAGTTTTAAATCATTTTGAGTATGTCTGTATTTACTGTGTTTTCTATGCCTAAACTTAGATTTTGGTTCTCCCATAATAGAGGGGGAGTGGGCAGGGGTGTATTCATCTTTTGTTAATTGTTTATAAATAAAGCTTGCAGCCAAAATTGCGGCTCCAGTCATACCGCTAATTGCACTACCCGCCACAAGTCTATGAGTAAATATGGGTAATTTTTCTTTTATAGAATTCTTTAGCGTATATAAATCTTCTTTAGGGGTAGATAAATTTTTATTAAAAGCTTCAGGTTGGTCTACATATGAAGCATGAGGACCATATATATACTCTCTCCTATGGGGTGCTGTTTTATCTAGTAATAAAGATGGATTATCAATTAACTCTTCTAATGTTTCTATTGGAACACCGCCTGTAATTGCTGATGTGAGAGCATTTATTCTTATTTGATGATCTACCTCGTCTGCTCTTATAAGACGATTTTTAAATAATTTATCAAACCATGAATCTTTTGCAAATATAAAATCTTTGTAAGCTTCTTCTGTATCAAAGACTTTACCGTTTAAGATACCCGCTCCAACTATCTTAACTTTCTTGTCTTTTTGTATCTCATAAAGAATAGGGCAAGAATAATATGGATTTACAAAATGTTCTCTTAATTCTTTTAAATTTTTTGAAATTCTATTTAAGTATTGGTTAAATTCCTTCTCTGAATCAAACACTTTTCCTTGTAGAAATTCAGAGGCTAATATTAGTTTTTTTTCATCTTTCCTTTTTGTTTTGTTTATATGATTCACTTCATCCTTGTTTAATACTTTTACTTTGCCCCCTGAACCTATTTCAAAGGCAAACTTTGTTGATAAATGTTTTTGAATATCTTGAATAGAAATATTATTTTCATAGAACTCTTCGTTTCTCTCATTTTTCCAACAAATTCTTTCTAAATGATTTTGATGATCTGCCAACCATTCTTCTTGCCCAGATTTAATTGTGTTTACGCAGAATATTTTATTTGTTAATTCTCTAATATTAGCCATAGTTGTTATAGCTCTGACTTGTACACCATATGAATCAGGTGCATATACCAAAGATTTTAAGACCGCAACAATATCACTAGCACTATCTCCATGCATAATAGTTTGTCTATCTGCTAAAGGTTCTGGATGACCAGCTAAATGTTTTGCTAATTTACCAAGTATTAGCTCAAAATAAGTTACAGTATTTTGAGGTCCTTGTCCTTTTTTAAGATTGTATTTCAATAACCCATTATAAGTCATAGAAAACAGTCCTTTTTTACCTACATTGACTTTTAAGTCATCAGGAAAACCTTCATCTGCAACTAATAAACAGTCATATCCTCCTTGTGTTAATAAGTTTTTTATTTCAGGTATGTTTTCTGCGGCTTTATTCCATTCTCTAAGCGTTTCATGTAAGCCGTCTGCCATAAAGAAATATTCAGAAGATTCATTAAAATGTTTATCATGATCAGGACCAGGTGCATGAACAACTACAGAAATAGGAGCAGTTTCATATAAATTGGATCTGAACGATAACAAATTATCTAAATTGTCAAAGGAACTATTTTTTAAATATTCATAATCTTGTTTAGGAATAGGTATTAGAGAATTGTTATTTTGAGGTGGTTTGATAAATAATAATTTTTGACTTTTTTCTTCATATACATCTTTATTTATGTCAAATGGTTTTACCCTACTTAATAATCTTTGCTTTATATCTTTTAGGCATTGTTTGAAACCATCTGATTTACCAAGTTCAATTATTTTCTCATCTAAAACTTTTTTAGAAGCTCTTTTTCCAACTTGCTCAACAGCCTTCGTTGCCAAATAATCACAAGCATCTCTTATGGAATCACCAGTCAAATATCCTAGTGATTCCGCAAATTGTTCTGGCAAACTTAAACCTGCTTCCCAAGAACCATCTCCATAGCTTTGAGTTTCTTTAATTAACGAACGGAAGAGAGAAAATATATATTTGGGTGGACCTTTTGATTCAAGGGTTTTTATTTGTTTTCCGTCAATCATCAAATTGGTAAATTGATTATTTCCATGATAAAGTATTTTCTCTAATTTTTCTGAAGCATCTATTAGTGCTTTTGTAGTGGAATATAAACCAACTCCTTTAGCATTAGTTTCATATTTTACATTTCCACCAACTCCATACACACCATAGTTTTTACGGAAAAATTCACTATCTCTAACTCCGACTAAACCAGCAGAGTCTTTAGAAGATGACAATACTTCTAAAACACTTAAATGTTCTTTTGATAATTTATTGTCAAGTGGATAAATTTTTAAGACTTGATTTGAATGAACACCTTCTCTTGCCGTTAGTATATTAAAGGCTTTTAAAGGTTTTAATGTATTCTCTATTACATATTCATATCTACTATCTTTTTGTTTCTTTGCATCTTGTAAGGCTTCTTCCGTTGTTCTTTGAGTAGAATAAGACTTATAATGCCAATCCTGAACAATTTTACCGATCTTCTCTCTCCGACCATTATTTCCTTCTAGCTCATAGTTTATATCGTAAATACCACCATTAAAAAGTTCATCTAACCTTATTAAAGATAATTGGTTAATGATTGAAGATTTTTTAATATCTCTATTCCAATCACTTGGTTTAGGATACTTTTTCAAAACTTTTTGTAATTGACCTTGCAAATTACTGAGTATTTTAGGAAAAACTATATTTCGTTCTTCTGTTGTCAATTCAAACTGACCAGCCAGTTCAGTTAAGCATTCAACAATAGCTTTATTTTTATTTGCAGAATGAGCGTCTAACTGCTTACATAGTAAAGAAAGTTCAGAAGACCATAGATTTGCATTGCTTGAAATTGCTAAGGATTTAAATTCATCTGTTCCATCATTATCCTTAAGAAAAATATATTTTAATAATGTTAAAAATGCAACATCTTTGAATCTTTGCAACTTATCATAATTACTTATTAATTTTTCTCTTTGTTCTGGCGTATAAACAAGCTGAAGAAGAAAAGATAAAATTTTCTTTTTTGATGGATCATTTTTAATGGAATAATTGGGTTTCAATCTTTCCATCGCAGACCCTATCAGCTGTTCGATGTCTTTATCTGATACTTCTCTGTTTACATTTATAATGTCATTTATTAATTTTTTTGTTGAATCCAGCTTTGCTTCTTTTGATTGAGTTACTTCTGGCAAAACACTCAATAAAAGGTGAGTCGCTAAAGAAAAAGTACTTACAGACCCTAGTCCAACCAATAATTGATAAACTATCGGATTTTTTAATATTGCATTTATGTTAGCAACTGGAGCTGTTGAAGAAGAGGCCTGACTTAAATTAGAAAGCAAGACTTGCAACTGAGCCTCAAGATCATCTGGCTCACCTTTCTTTTTACCTTTTTTATGAGGAACAATATTATTTGCCCCAGTTGATTGCGTTAAAGAGGCTTGCAATGAATTTGCAGTATTAGAATTAGTAAAATTCAAGGCACTGTTTGCCGAATTGTCAGAATAATTTAAAGCATTTATAGACATTTATTAAAGACCTAAAAGTTAATAAGTAAAACGACCATTAATAAGTTTTTAATATAATAACTATCTGTTATTAGAATAATACTTTTAGGTTAAATTAACAATGCATTAAGCCTTTTTTTAATCAATATTTAATTTATTTTATCTTTGAACATCACTTAATCAAAAAACAAGCCCAAAACCTTCAAATAATTAAGAAAATCTTAAGTAAGCAATCTAGTTTTAATATTTCTTTATTTAGGCTGATTTGCTTTTTTCGCCACCTTTACGTCCAAGCTCAGCATAACCTTGTGATTCTAACTGTTCCTTACGTGCTTCGCCACCTTTGCGGCCAATTTCGGCCATATGTTCTCTATTTTGACTCACTTTTTGTCCGCCTTTTTTGGCTATTTCTTTTCTTTCTTTTTCAGACATAGAAGCAAAACCTTTTTTTTCATTACCCATTTTAAGACCTCTTAAATTTTTATTCTTACTTCTTCATTTTAACGCTGGTAATGAGAGATTTGAGTAAGGTAAGTGTTAAGTGCTAGGTTTTTTAGGTTTTTAAATATTTACGGGACAACTTGCCTGAAAACGGTTTAAGCCCGTAACAGCCGAGATTTGCACTGTTTTGTCGCCTAGAACTTTTACCTTAAACCAATTTTGCATAAAATCAAAAGAGGGTCTTGAACCAAGCAGAATGCTAGAAATGATCACGCAACCAAAAATTTGCTGAAGTTTTTTGCCATTTTGTTTTAAAAAATTTACCTGCAGTATAAGGTTTTGGCTGAACATTAAGAACATAAGTAATGGCAAAGCAATACCAAGGCAAAAACTTAAAATAATGGCTAAATTTTGCCCTAAATTATTTTGCGAAACGGCTTGAGCAAAAGCACTAGCAATTAAAGGTCCAATACAGGGCGTCCAAATTAAACCTAAAGAAATACCAATTATAAGGCCGCCCATTAGCCCATTAAACTGCGAAAACTGATTAGCTTTTTGCGCCCAAGAATTACCAATTTTCATAAACAGGTTTGTTAAACCGCTAAAACTATTACCTAAATCTGGAAACACCATAAAAAGCCCAAAAACCAAAATTAAAATAGCGGCTATAAATTTCAAGATCTCGGGTCTAATACCAAAAAGCAAAAAAAGTTGCCCTAAAAATAAGCTAAAAAATATAAAAGAGAATAGCAAACCCAAAATAATGCCAATTGGCCGCCATTTTCCTTCTTTCATTGAGCCAGAGAAAACAATTGGCAGAATGGACAAAACACAAGGAGAAATTACTAATAAAACCCCTTCGAAAAAAGCTGTACTGACATTGACCAAATTATTAATCATTTATTTAGATTTTACCCGAAGTCTTAACTTTATCTCTGTGATTTTGTTTTTTTTATGTAAGCTAAAATAAAAGGTAAGTGCTTCCCTTAAAAGTACAATACAAAAAGTTTTTAGATTTTGCTTTTTTGTGCTTTTTGGCTTGCTTGGTATTTGTCTATTGTATTTTACTTTGGATACTGCCGTATTTTAGACACTAATCAGAATTCTAGATTAAACGAAAAAAGCTTTCAAAAAGGCCAATTCCTCTTTTTCTTTTATAAGCTGTTCGTCTTTTATAAATTTCTTCTATTCCGCTAGAAGCTTCAATTCCATTATTTGCGAATAATAAACCACCATAATTTTCTACTGGCGTATCGCTATAAAACCTTAATTTGCCCGCCAAAGAGGTTATACTACCACCATAATCTAAAGTATAAATTAACCAGCCCGAGGTTTCCCAAAACTTAAGACCTTTATAACGTTTTTTAAAGCGATAAATCGGATAAGCCGTATTTTGAATAGTTGGAGCTTTTAAACTCACATCACCCAGAGCCAATAAAGAGCCGCCAGTATTAATAATAGAATTGTTTGCCTGAATATTTAATTTATTGCCCGCCGAAATCTGCCCGCCTATAAAGCGAATATTGGAATAACCTTTACTAGAACAGAAAAAACGACAACTTTCTTCATAATGTGCTTCTCCTACTCTAAAGGCCTTATTTAAAAAATCTTTGGTTGTAATATTAATATTTCCATCATTTGCAATAATTTGGCCACCCAGATTCTGAAAGCTATTTGAGGCTTTGATATTAAGATTTTTATTTGCAAAAATAATTGGTTGTTCAGTATCAATCTCTGGGAAATACTCATGCCAACCTTTTATAGTTTTTCTTTTCCATAAAAAGCGAGAACCTTTCCGCCTAAATTCTTCCCTAATTTCTGAGCCTTGCGTGGTATAGTTTTTGACAATTGGGCTTTCTAAATTTAAATCTTGATTAGATAAAATACGACTTCCATAATTATATAAACCTTTACCCGCTTTCAATGAAGCATTTCCGTTTTTGCTAAAAATAATGCCTTTATTTAAATTATTAATATTGTTTCCAGATTCTATATTCAGTTCTTTGTCGGCTTGAATTAAACTATTGTTATTAATTAAATTATTAACAGTTTTAATATTAATATTGGCATTGGTGCTTAGAATCTGGGCTTGAGCATTATTAATATTGTTTCCAGATTCTATATTCAGTTCTTTGTCGGCTTGAATTAAACTATTGTCATTAATTAAATTATTAAGAGTTGTAATATTAATATTGGCATTGGTGCTTGCAATCTGGGCTTGAGCATTATTATTTAAAACAGAACTTTCCAAATTTAAATCATTAAAACTTCTGATAAAACTTTGTTTATTGTTTATTTGATTACTTATATCTAGGTTTATAGTTCCAGCCGATGACATCAAATAAGCTCTGGAAGATTGATTTAAATTGATTGCTTGCAGGCTTAAACTATTCTTACCATCAATGGCGGCTCCAATATTATTAAAATTATTACTAATTTCATAGTTAATATCTTCGCTTTGCCAAGTACTAGAGGCATCTTTAAAAGTCAAATCATTAGCAATTACCTCTGATTTTCGGCCAATATTTATCTCTGTATCAGCAAAATTAATAGTATTAGCCGTAATATCTAAATAACCTTTGGCTTTTAAACTGGTTTTAGAGGAACTATTAATTAAATTACCTAAAAAACTTAAGTCATTATCGGTAACAATAGAACTATTTTGTAAATTTATTTGATCGGCACTTAAACTTATATTTTGCTTTGCTTCTAAACTTAAGCCATCAGTGGTAATTTCACCAGCTTGTAGATGAGTATCACCTTTAGTTTTTATTTGATGATCTTTGAGTTTGAGCTTTCCATCGGCTAAAATTTCAAAATCACTTTTGGCATTTATTGAGCCACCTTCAAAATTAACTCCAGCCCCTTTATCTGTAACTAAAACACTAATTTTGCTTGCTGTAATGCCGCCAGCCCCATCTAAATTAACAATAAATTGCGGATTATTGGCTCCGCTAGCAATGGTTGGCATATTAACAAAGTAAGGCGAAAAAACATTTGGAAAAGTATCATTACTGCTATTAATAAGCAAATTAGAATCACCCGTAATGGTTTGTACACCAGCACTCAGCCTTGGATTAGTATTTTGGATTTGGCCTTGTATTTTTAAACTTTTAGAAATTAAATTCAAATTATCCATAAAACCGCTTAAGCCACCGCTGGCAATTTCAATTTCGCCTGAATTAGTAATTAAATTAATGGCATCATTATCGGCTTGAGAATTAATAAAAACCCGCCCTGTAACCAAGCTTGTAATGCCGGTATTCAAAAATTGTGCACCATTTATTTTTATACCATTTGGGTTTGCAATAATTAAATTTGCTTTGGGGCCTGTAATTTCTAGGCGGCCTTCAATCAAGCTCGGGTTTAGGCTGGTAACTTGGTTAATAATGGTTTTAGCCGAAACACCACCCAAATTAGCATTGCCTCCTATTTGCCCATTAATTACTTGCGAGAAAACCGCATTTGGTGAATTATTTAAAACAGCTCCGCTTGTCGGCACATTGAAATGCGTATAATTGTTTATGCTGGTTCCATTGGCTGTTGGAGCAGAAATATGTATAAGATGCGGATTTGTGGAAATTACACTAGTATTTGTACTACCGTCTGGAACAATAGGCCCAGCCAAAATTGCTGAATTGACCAAAAGACTCATTATGCATATTAATTTTAATAATTTAGAAAATGTGCTTGGCATTACAAATTAGAAGCTGT
>CANLTT010000014.1 GCA_947494115.1 Candidatus Caenarcanales bacterium | reverse complement strand
ACCTCAAATCTTTCACTAACTTCATTTTGGGTCATTCCCTCTTCAAGAGCCTGAATTACCCTCTTTCTTAAATCCATTGAATATGCCATTCCTTTATTATACTGCTTTGTTTATGGGGAACGCTATAGTACCACGTATATATCAAACTTTTTTAGTGTTTAACTTCCCCGGGAAGGAGAATGAACGATGGAAAATCTCACTGCCAGAAAAAGTATTGGGTGGCATAAGTTTCGATCGGCATGAGCTAAAGAAAGTCGTTACTCCTAAAGCCGACAAAACCGAAATAAGTTATGAGCCAGCAGGGATCAATTTCGATATCTGGTTAACGCACCTGACACAAGCTATTTCGAAAATTCAGGGCGCTTTTATAGAAAAAATCTGAATAAAAACTTTAGTTATTTTCACAATGCAGACTATAAAGTTTTATTAAATTTTGATTATTTTCTAAAACAGAGCTAAAGACAAATACACTTTTATCGCTAGAAAATGTTAGAATAGCTTACTCTTAAAAGTCATCTTAATTTTGCCGTGAAAAAGAAAAAAAGAAAAATCGATCTTTCTGAGCATGACATTGATCCATTAAACACCGATTTGCTTAGAAAATTTTTAACCGGAGACGGAAAAGCCGCTCGTATAGTGCCTCATTATGTGCACGGTTTGCCTTCCAATCTTCAAAGAAAAATTGCCAATGCTATCAAAAGAGCCAGACAATTAAATTTATTATAGGAGTTACAAATGTCTAAACTATTAAAAAGCCGCTCTGGGCGCAAATGTCAATTATCTGGCAAAAAGGCCACTAAAGGTTGGCGTTATTCTTTCTTACGTTCTCACTTTAACCCAACCGCTAAAAGACGCTTTGAGGTTAATCTTCATAGTGTTAGAACCATTGACGAAAATGGCCAACCAATTAAAATCAAAGTAGCCGCTTCGGTTATCAAACGTTGCCCAGAACTTCGCCTTGGAATTGAACATTATACAAAAAGGCATAAACAAAAACGCCTAAAAGGCAAGCAAAAGAAAGAACTTTTGGCTTCTTTAGGTTTAATTAACGAATAAGCCCATAAAGTGGAAGAAAAAACTTTAAATAGCCAAATAATTTATCAAGGTTCTGTTATTAGCCTTAAGGTTGATGAAGTTTCTCTTCCAGACGGTAAAAAAGGCCAGCGTGAAGTTATTACGCATAATGGCGGCGTGGTTATTATTGCAATTACACCAGAGCAAAAATTGGTTTTGGTTGAGCAATTCCGTTATTCAATAGGGCAAAAACTTTTAGAATTTCCAGCTGGAAGATTAAACAGTTTACAAGAAAACCCAAGCGAGGCCGCCAAAAGAGAATTACAAGAAGAAACTGGTTATATTGCTGGCCAAATTAAACTTCTTAGTTTTGCTTATTCTGCGCCCGGTTTTTGTAGCGAAAAGCTTTATTTTTATTTGGCAACTAATCTACAACAAGGTTTAGCGTGTCCAGACGAAGACGAATTTGTGAATACGGTTTTATTAACTAAACAAGAATTGTCCGAAAAAATCAAAACTGGACAAATTAATGATTGCAAAACGCTAGCTGGTTGGGCTTTATTAGACAAAGTATAAGCGATTTAGTATTGCATAAGATTTCCCTAAGGATATTTGTCTAGAGCATTTAGCCTAGTATATCCCCTGTAAATTGTTAAGAGATTTACGGCATGAATTGCACAGACTCCAATAAATAAAGGTGTTTGTCATGCCTCAGATTTTTTTTAATTCGTTCAACAGGAACGCAAGTTCATTATCTAGTTTTTTTTCTAAAATGCAAAGCAAACCCCTGAGTGCTATCTTAGAGCAAGAGGCCAGCAAAGCCAAAACTATTCCAAATCTTATTCAAGAAGAGCTAACACAAAAAGCGGCAAAACCCCAAACAACTATTCAAGATCTGAAGCAGTTGAATTTTTTGGGTATGCAATTTCCTTCCCAAATAGCCAAAGAATCTTTATTAAAGGCTAGCAAAAAAATATCTTCTTCTCTAAAAGAAAAAATGCAGAGCAAATTTAATCCGCCTGTAAGCCGCATTGAAGACGATCAAGCTTTTAATTCTCTCAAAAACAAATTACAAGATTCTAGTATTGTTGATTTGGGCAAAACCACAATAACAAACACTAATACAGCTACTAGTACCAGATCTGCCAAAATACCGCCTAGCACTACACCTAAAATTGATGTTTTTACCATGGATTCATCTAGTGGTTACCAATATGACCTAGACAAAGATGGAATTGCCGAAACTACGCATTATGATGGTGTGCAAGCTGGCCTCAGAATGAGCGCACCCACCGTTAATACAATTCCTAAATTTGTTGATTTATCTAGTTCTACAGCGGTTGTAAGCGGCTTACAGGAAGGTGTTCGCTTGGCTCAAGGCATTAATTTAAGGCGTGGCGAAACCAAAACAGATGCGGCTTATTTTCCTTTGGGCATTATCATGACACCTGAAGAGGTCGGGCAAATGGTTGGTATGATTGGCTTAAACTTTAGCTCAGATCCAGTTGATCCGCTATATGGTTCTAGTTTAAATAACCCGCAAGTAAATAAAACAGTTAGAGATAAGTTAATGGCTTCTACTTCGGTTGGTAATGATATTAAACAAGAAATTCTGGCCTTTGAAGAAATGGCTAAATATATTCCCGTTTATATTAGTGCTGGCAATGATCCAGCCAAGTTTAATTTATGGTCTGTAGCGCAAGGCAATAATATAAACATAATTGGCAGTGAATCGGTTTATGGCTCGGCTGTTTATGATAAAAAAGTTACTACTGATTATTGGTGGACAGTGGCTAATGCTGATGGAACAACAAATAAAGGTTGGGATATTGACGGCAATGGAACACTGGATCGAACTTTAAAAGCTGGACAAGAAGGTTATGATTTGGCAATTGGTACAAAATCTTATATTTATGGTGGAACCTCTTTGGGCGCAGGTATTGCCTTAGGAAAAGATATTGCCAATAATTTAATTGTCGATCGAGGATTGGCTTAATTTATTCAACTTTGTCGCTTTCTACTCCCAGTTCTGAAGCTCTTTGAGAGGCGATTTTAATGCTTTGAATAATTGAACCTCTAATGCCTTGGCTTTCGAGAACTTCTAGGCCAGCAATTGTTGTGCCAGCGGGCGAACTCACCAAAAAGCGCAATTCATCAAAATCAACCCCCGATTTTAAAAGCTCTAAAGTTCCTTGCATAGTTTCAAAGGCCAATTTGCGAGAAATATCATATGATAAACCGCCAGCAATGCCGCCCATCACAAAAGATTCTAAAATCAAAGAAGCAAAAGCCGGACCACTACCAGCCAAAGCCGTAACTGCATTAAAATCTTTTTCTTTTAATTCAATTGTGGTGCCAAGTGGTTCTAAAATTTCTTTGACGCTTTTTTTATGGCTTGAGCCAGCTAATTCATTAAAGGCAATCGCTAAAACACCCATTCCAAGCTTAACACCAATATTAGGCATAACTCGGCAAATGGGATGCGGCTCAGAGAGCATTTTATTTAGCTTGGCAATATTTACGCCAGCGGCCATAGAAACCACAATTGTTTCTGGGTCTAATTTGATTTGGCTTAAAACACCCTGAATATTCCATGGTTTAACCGCCAAAACCAAAATATCAACGCCCGACAATTCATCCAAAGCCGAAGGCCTAAAGTTTAATTGACGAATTCTCTCGGGGTGATTGTCTACAACTTTAATTAGTTCAGGGTCAGCACCATTTGCCACCCAACGGCTAAGCATGGCCGAACCTAAATTACCACAACCAATCAATCCCATAAAAGCCATATTTTTATCCTTTACCAAAATTATTATTTTAAGTTTAGCCTAAAAAATAAATTAGTTCTTTAAAAACAGCGTTTGGCCTTTGAGAGGGTTAATTCAGTTGTTGTTTGGTTTTCGTTTTGAATAAATTCTGGTTTTTTATTTATTTCAGCTTTTTTATTTATTTCATCTTCTATTGTGCTTTGGTTGTGTTCAGACAGACTATTTGTTGGCTCTGTTGAATTTAAGCTAATTATTTTTTCGGTGGACTGATTATTTAAGGAGTTTTTTGTTGAATTTAAGCTAAGTGTTTTTTCGGCGGGCTGATTATTTGAAGAATTTTTTATTGAATTTGAGTGTATTTTTCTGGGTCTTTTTGCTTGGCGTGAAGAATAATAAATTTTTGGTTTTATTTCTTGGGCTTGAATTTCTTCGGTTTGAATTTCTGTATTTATTATTTCGGGTTGAATTTCTGCTGGCTCTGGCTCAAGGTTTTGTACGGCCAATTGTAAAGTATTTAAATTGTTTTGATATTTGTGTTGGCTGGCCAAAAGCCGATTATTTATATTCTCAGATTGTGAACTTAAAACATTTATAAATTTATATTGGCTGGCCACAATTGCCAAATTACCAAGTAAAAGCAAACCAAGCGAAATTAGTAATATTTTATAATTATTGTCTGATGAAGAAGGCATAATAAACAATTTGCCCATGAATAAACTGGCTTAAACTTTAAGGTTAAATTGGCGATATTTTCCTTTGAGTTTATGCACTTCTAGCTCTAGATAAACCATAAGCTCTTGGTCTTGTTTTAAAACACGCTGAGATAAACCTTGCAAATTGATATTATTATTTAATTTAAAGTCTGGATATTGTTTACTGAAAATTTGTATTTGCTCACTCAGAGAGGTTCTTTCGTCGAGAGCAGAAATTAAAGGTTTTTTGTTTTTCTTTTGTAAAATAGCCAAAAGATCGATATTTACTTTTTCTAATTTGTCAAAAAGCAGATAAATAGCTTGAGTTTGAGCATCCATAATATATTTGGTTTAACTTTAGTTTTTAATTTTTATTTACCCAATATTTTGAATTCGATTTTCTTGGGCAATGTTAAACTTAAAAACCAAAGTATTTTTATTTATTTACAATGCCTCTTTTAGAAGTACTTCAGTTTGGCGAAGAAAGCCTTCAAAAGCCTTCTCTAGAAATTGACAAAAAAGAAATTAAAAGCAAAATTTTCAGGCGACTTGTAAAAGATATGCTTGAAACAATGTATGCATATGATGGTGTTGGCTTAGCCGCTCCACAAGTTGGCATAAACAAAAAATTAATTGTGATTGATACCGAATGGCCAAATAAAGATGCCGCACCTTTAGTTTTAATTAACCCTCAAATTGTTTATAAAGAAGGCGAAATTAAAAGCGAAGAAGGCTGTTTAAGCTTTAAAGGAAACGGTATGAAAGAAACTGGCGTAAATTTTAAAGAAATTAAACGTTTTCGCAAAGTCAAAGTAAATTACACCGACTTAAATAATAAAAGACAAAGTATAGAAGCCGATGGCAATTTACTTTCTAGATGTTTACAACACGAAATCGACCATTTAGACGGGATTTTATTTATCGATCGTGTGGAAAACCTCGAAGAAAGGCAAAAACAATTAGAAAAAAATGGCTTTAAGCTGTAAATAAATCTTTATGGTTTTACGGGAACCGTAGTTACTAAGCTTAATTTACCCAACTGCGCTGAATTAATGGCCGACATAACAGCAATTACTCTTCCATAATCAATTTTGGTATCCGCTTTTAATTTAACTAAAGGTTTTTCTTTGCTTTCCTCACCATTAGCGGCAGATTGTTTTTTTAAGCCCTCTAAAACTTTGGCTTCAATTTGTTCTTCTGGTAAAGAAGCAGATACTACATTTTCTCCGTTTATAGCAATGGTTCCGTCTTTAGCGACTTCAATTAAAATAGATTTAATTTTGGAAGGATCTGTGGTTTTTGCACTTTGCGCCGACGGGGGATCGACTTTGAGAGCGGCCTGATTGTCGAGCAAAGGAGCGATTAAAAACATAATTACAAGCAAAACCAAAAACACATCCGTGAGAGGCGTAATATTGATTTCATTAAAGGTTTGTCTATTGTTTCGGCCACCGCCACCAGATATTGACATTATTGATAGCCTCCTTCTTGTGGTGGATTAGGAATTATGCGTGTTTGAGGCCTTGTATTATTAACTTGCGGCTGATTGGCTTGGCCATATGAAGGATAATTGACATTTGGTGCTCCATATTGAGCTTGCTGAGGAGCTGGATAATATGGCTGTTGTTGAGGAGGCATTGGCGCATTTTTCGGCGAGCTTAAGTTTTGCGAATTAATATAATCAAGCAAAGTTAGTTTTACAACCTGAAAATCATTTTCAAAACTACGTACAACGCTATTAAACCAGTTATTTAAAACCACGGCAATAATAGCCACAATCAAACCAAAACCAGTTGCAATGAGCGCTTTAGCCACACCAATGACCACTTGTTGGCTCTGACCACCTTGTTCACCCAAAAGTTTAAGCGTAACAATAACACCAACTACGGTTCCAAACAAGCCTAAAAACGGGGTAGTTGCGCCAATGGTTGCCAAAACTGAAAGTCTTTTTTCTAGGTCTCTAGTGTATAAACTGCTCGAAATATCAAAGGCACTTGAAAAGTTTTTAGTATGGTGTTTCATCAAGCGGAGACCTTCTTCAGTCATTAGGCCGATTAAGCCGCCAGCCTGTTTGGCTAAATTAGTGGCTCCTTCTATATTATTTTGCTCTAAATCTTGTTGCAAGCGCCGAATAAAACTGGCTAAGTCTCTTTGATTACGTGAATAATAAATTGCCCTGTCTATTGCAACGGCCAAAGTAATAATTGCGCAAAAAGCGATCGGAATAGAAGCAAACCAATCTTGAATAAAAAACTCGATGAAATAAGTTAGTAATACATTGTTTTGTGATTCTGGCATCATTGCACCTTTTGAGATATTTGAATAAGATTATAAACCACCTAAAATTTTTTGCAGTTTTTTAACTGTTAGAAAGCACTAATTCTTAAAACTTAATCATTCTTTCTTCTAGGGTTTTTGATTTAGGCGGCATAATACATTTTTGTTTATACTCTTTAAATTGGTCTTGCAATTTGGCATAAATGGCCGCAAAAGCTTGTGTTTCGGTTAGACTATGCGCCCAGACTTTGCTTTGATATGCACAGCCATCATATGGTTCTTGCTTGACAGTTCTTATGCCTTTACAGTCGATTTCTCCGCTTATTCTTATGCCAACTCCAATTGGGCAGTTTTTGCGACGACGAGCACCAGTTTCTAGTTCTTTGAGAGTTTGATTTAATTCAATAACGCCATAACCTTTTTCGCTTTTAAACAAAAAGAGCTTGCTGGTTAAATAATATTCTTGCAAAATTTGGGCTGTACTATCCCCTTTGCATTTTTCGGGCGGAATTTCGTAAAACTGACTATCGCTTAAAGGAATGCCACCAAAACCAAAACCGGGAGTATAACCTTGCTTACTGGCATCTTCAGGGCGAATAACTGAGCCGGGCGCAAGAATCTCCTCGTTTGCAAGAGAAACACTATTAAAAAATAAAGAAATACCAAGTATTAAACCGCAAGCAGAGAGGAATTTTTGCATTTTAAATTGTTTATAGCAGTAAGTTTAACAATATCACAAAAGTTTATGCTAGACTCAAGCCAAATCGTATTTATTTTTTGTCTAAAATGAAAACTGATATTCATCCAAACTTAAAACTAGCTAAAGTTGTTTGCACTGGCTGCGGCAATGAATTTGAAACTTTATCTGTTAAAGAAAGTCTTACCGTTAGCATTTGCAATAATTGTCATCCGTTTTTTACTGGAACCAAAAAGCTTCTAGATACCGAAGGACGTATTCAGAAATTTGAAAGACGCTACAAGCAAGCTCAAGAACAGTCTCAAAAAAATAAAGACCAAAAAGAGCAAAGTAAAAAAGATGAAAAAAAAGAAGGTAAAAAGAAAACTATCCTTAAAAAGCTAAATTCCTAAAAAAGCAAAAAAGCGAGCTTGTTTCAACCATTCAAAGGCCAAAGCTCGCTTTTTGTTTTTGATTTTTTTAGCCCCATTTTTGACTAGATAGTTGTTGTCCTGTTTGTGGGGGCACAGCCGAATAACTATTATTAGTTTGAATATTCGGTGTTTGCGCACTTCCTGTTTGATAATAAGAAGCGGAATAAGCTGGCGTTTGAACAGAATGAACTTTGTCTATAAGCTGACCTAATGAAGCTTCTGGCTGAATCATATAAGGTTTAGATTGTTCAAATTGTAATATCAAGAAAGTTTCTTTGATTTTCTCTCTGTTTTTTACAATTTCTGTCCATTTCTCTGGATTAAGAATTTCGGAAGCCACTTTAATAGCATATGGAGTTAAAACCTTTTGCCTTAAAGAGCTTACAATGAGCCTAATACGTGGATTAACTTGTTTATCGCACTGAGTATTAACGCTGAATTGATTAAATAAAGAATTTAAACGACTTTCTACGGTTTTTGAAGAAATGCATAAAAAGTCGGCAATTGCCTTATTAGAACAGCCAGCGGCGCATAAAACCAAAGTTAAATATTGATTCCGAGATAAAAGCTCACGGTTTCGAGGCTTATCTTCAGCATTATATTTAACCCAGTCTTTACAAATACCACCCGAAAGTAATTTTGCTCTAGGGTTTATTAAATAAGACTGAGAACTACGGGTTATTATTCCGCAGCGCCTGAACAGCTTAGCAATAATCGATTCAATATTTTTTAGTGAGAAATTTAACTCTTTGGCAATGCAATTATTGCTATACCCAGCCAGCAACAATTTTAGAGTTTTGAGTCTATTTTCATCCTCTCCACTCCAATATGACAAATCTATTTGTAAATCATCAATTAGTAACATCTTCCTCTAGGGTCTTCCTCTACCCTTACTCCTTTATGAAGGTGCACAAAAGTGATATGCCCGAGGATATACAAGAGAAAGCCCCAATCCCTTAAAATTCAATCATTCTGTATACAATACTTAATGCATTCCCCTTTATAGACAAACTTGGTGTTGTAATCTAGAACTTGTTTGCCCTGTGCAGAGCTTGACTGCTTTTTGGGTACAAAACTTATTGAATTGCTGATACAGGTGATTTACTTTATTCACTTGATTTTTCTAAAAATACCATGAGTTTTTCTGCTTCATTTAAAATAGAATGCTTACAGTTTTTAGTTTTGTGAGTGAATAAATATACAATGAAAGATATTGAATTAATCTCATTTGATGCGGCTGATACTTTAATTAAATTGGCTGTGTCTATTGGTGATCATTATGCTTATGTGGCTGGTCGATATGGTGTAATTGCTGAAGTCGAAGAAATTAATAAAAGCTTTAAACAAGTTTTTGCCTCTACTGCCCCACTTAATGAGCAAGGCCAAAAAGGTTTTACATGGTGGACAAAAGTAATTGCCCAAACTTTTGCGGGTCTTGGTTTTAGCGAAAAAGACTTTGGAGATTTCGAAAATTTTGTCTCTGAGCTTTATGCCGAACTTGAGAAAGAAAATGCTTGGGTGGTTTATCCTGATGTAGAGCCATGCTTGAAATATTTGCAAAGTTTGGATTTTCGGATGGTGGTTTTTTCTAATTTTGATGAGCGGCTTATAAAAATTTTGCATGATTTAAATTTGAATATTTATTTTGAACAGATTATTTGTTCTACTCAAATTGGTTATGCCAAGCCAGACCCAAAAGCTTTTTTGAAGCTTGCCGAAATAGTAAACCTAAAACCACAAAAAATACTACATATAGGTGATGGTTTTGAAAATGATTATTTAGGTTCTCTGAGAGCCGATTTTAAAGCTTTGTACTTGAATCGTTCGGGCTTAAAAATTTATAAACCTTTAAATCCAAAAAACGAACTAAACCATTTAACCGAAATTGAAGAAATCTTCCCAAAAATTAACATTCGCAAACACTATAAAAATACAAGAAATTACTAATTCAATTATTGAGCTTAGAATTTTGGTCGAATTGTTTTGTACAAGTTTATACCGTGCAATTCTATGTCTGTTTTTTATAATAAAAGCTCTAGGTCATTTAATCAAATACTAGGTGGTTCTAGTCAAGATGATAATTATATATTTAATTTGAATGATTTTGGTACTTATACAATTACGGCTTCTTCTCGTAGTAATTCTTTAGATTTGTCTGCTTTAACTTCAAATTTAAGCGTTAATTTAGTCTCTAGTGCTGGTCATGAAGTAAGTGATGGTAATGGTAATTATATAAATTGGCTAAATAATACTATTTATAAAATTAATACTGGGTCTGGTAATGATAAAGTAATGGGTAATAATACTCATAATGATATAAATACTGGCTCTGGTAATGATAGTATTTTTGCTGGCCTTGGCAATGACACTTTAACAGGCGGTACTGGCAATGATGTTTTAGATGGTGGCGATGGTAATGATATTTATATTTTTGCAAGTGGTTTTGGCATAGATAATATTATAGATAGTGCTGGTATAGATACTTTGAATTTTGCCAATTTAGATACACCAATTATTATTAATTTAGTTTCTAATAGTATTATTAATGGCATAAACAATATAAATTTAACAAATAGTATTATTGAAAACATTATTGGTGGTTTGGGGCACGATATTATACAAGGCAATAGTGTGAATAATTCTTTGCTTGGTGGTTTGGGCAATGACAGCTTAAATGGCGATCTTGGTAATGATCAATTAAATGGTGGTGCGGGTCATGATACTTATATTTTTGGCAATAATTGGGGCAAAGATTTAATTATTGATTCAGAAGGTAATGATACTGTTGATTTAAGTGCTGTTATTGTTGATTTGAATATTAAACTGACTTATAGTAGTTCGAGTATACAAATTAGTAATGGTAATAATTCAATTGGCTGGAGCAATGATTCTATTGAAAATGTAATTTCTGGATCGGGTAATGATTATATTATTGGTTCTTTGGATAATAATATAATTAAAGGTGGGGCTGGCAATGATAGTATTTTAGCGGGAGTTGGCCATGATAGTATTTGGGGTGGTGCTGGCAATGATATTTTAAAAGGTGAAACTGGATCGGATATATATTATTTTGAGAACAATTTTGGACAAGATATTATTGAAGATAGTAATATTGCTTCTGATATTAATACTGTAGATTTGAGTAATATAAATAAAAATCTTATTATTAATTTAACTGCCAGCGATTCTAATCACGAAGTTAGAGATGAAATAAATACTATTAATTGGACTCATAATTCTATTCAAAATATAAAAGCTGGCTCGGCAAATGATATTATTAGCGGCAGTCTTACAAATAATATTTTAGATGGACAAGCTGGAAATGATACTTATGTAAATTTTGTGGGTAATTTTGGACATGACACTATTATTGATGGTAGTGGTTATGATATTTTAAATTTAAGCCAATATACTAAAGACACTGAGGCTTTATTTAATAAACTTGATAATGATTTAGCTATAAATATTAATAAAAGTAGTATTTTAATTAAAGATTATTATAATGGGTCAATTGAAGAAATTATTTTTGCTAATACTACTATCTATAGCAATCGTCCGCCAAACGATATTAATTTTATAAGTGGTGGCAATATAAATGAAAATAATAATAATAATGGGGTTTTTATTGGTAATTTAAATACGACCGATTTAGACCAAAACCAAAGCTTTAGTTATAGTTTGCTTGATAATGCCAATGGTCGTTTTTCTGTTTCTGTTAATGGTGAATTAAGCTCAAATGCTGGTTTTGTATTTGATTATGAAACTAATACTAATTATAATATTACAGTGCGTAGCACAGATCAAGGTGGTTTATACTTTGATAAAGTTTTAAATATTGCTGTGAATGATATAGTTGAATTACCTTCTTTTGCAGACAATTTAGCTATTAATTTACATGAAACTGGAAGATATATATTAAACAGTACTGATCTGGAAGTAAATAATACTAATTCTAATAATTGGACTTATACAGTTTCTGATTTGAATAATAATTTAAATATACAAAAATGGAATGGTAATTCTTGGACTAATTTGGATTATAGTCAAAATACTATTTTAAATATAAATGGTTCTTTAAATTCTAAAGATAATACTTTTTCTAATGGGAGTTTATATGATAGTTATCAAATGACAATTAAAGCTGGAGAAAGTGTGAAAATTGATCAAATCAGTAATTTTGATGATTATTTAATTTTGACTGATATTAATAATAATACTTTGGCAATTAATAATGATGGTGGTATTGGGGATAATTCTTTTATACATTATACTAATAATACAAATTCTGATTTGCAGACTATTATTTATGCAACCACAACGAATAATACACAACAGGGCAATTATAATTTAATAGCTACAACTTTTACTCCGCAAA
This sequence comes from Candidatus Caenarcanales bacterium, assembly GCA_947494115.1. GTDB lineage: Bacteria > Cyanobacteriota > Vampirovibrionia > Caenarcaniphilales > Caenarcanaceae > CANLTT01. Next base: position 9,019 of record CANLTT010000014.1, on the reverse strand, counting down.
ATACTCTTACTTTTACTAATTCTGATATTGAGAATGGATTGATTTCTATTCATGATAATAGAGGTGTGGAAACATTAATGAATATTGATGCTACTTTGTCTGCGGGCGATTTAGCAAAGTCTAATGTTTATTATGACAATTATCAGATTATTATTAAAGCTGGCGCAACTGTAAAAATTGCCCAAAACAGTAATGCTTTTGATTCTTACCTGAAATTAATGAATACTTCTAATAATATTCTTTTGTCTGAAAATGATGATTCTGGAAGCTTTTATAATTCTGTGATTGAATATACAAATACTACAAACTCAGACATAGAAGCTACTATTTATGCTACCTCATATAGTGCAAATGAAACTGGACTTTACAATCTAGAAGTTACTAGTACTTTCACTCAAAATATGCCACTTTCGGCTGGTTTTGATATTTCGGTGACTAATGGTAGTTTAACCTCAAATACAGCTAGATTTGAAGTGAATATTGATTCTCAAAATAAAGTTCTAGATGGTGATTTTCTGGCTCACAATATTAATACTCAATATGACCAAACCGAAGCCAATATACTTACTTTAAATAATGGTAATTTTGTAGTTACTCGAGTAGATAATAATTTAGATAATTATAATATTATTGGCAAATTATTTAATGCTGATGGAATTGCCATGGGTAATGATTTTGCTATTAATTCTATAACTTCAAGTTGGCAATGGAATGCAGATTTTCGGGCTTTGAATAATGGTGGTTTTGTAGCTGTTTGGGAAGATTATAGTTCTGGATTAGGTACTTCTGATATTAGAACCCGTGTTTTTACTGCAAATGGTTTAGCTATTAATGCAAGTGATATTTTAGTTTCGACCTCTAATGCTTCTTTAAACCAATTGAATCCCGAAGTGGCGGTTTTAAATAATAATAATTTTGCAATTACTTGGCAAGATTATAATAGTGCTGGCAATTATGATATTAGAGCCAGAGTATATAATTCAAGCGGCACCGCTCTTAATAATTCTGATTTTTTGGTTTCTAAGACAAATGGTAATAATCAATTAAACCCAGAAATAACTAATTTGAGTAATGGTAATTTTGTAATCACTTGGGAGGATTATAGCTCTGGAAACAGCAATGCTAATATTAGAGCCAGAATATATAATTCAAGTGGTACGGCTCTGAATAATTCTGATTTTTTAGTTTCTAGTACTAATGGTAATAATCAATTAAACCCAGAAATAACTAATTTAAATAATGGTAATTTTGTAATCACTTGGGAAGATTATAGCTCTGGAACAAGCAATGCTAATATTAGAGCCAGAGTATATAATTCAAGTGGCACGGCTATTAATAATTCTGACTTTTTGGTTTCTACCACTAATGCTAACAATCAATTGAACCCAGAAATAACTAATTTGAGTAATGGTAATTTTGTAATCACTTGGGAAGATAATAGTCAGCTTGTTTCAGACATTAGAGGCCGTGTTTTTAGCTCAAATGGTACTGCTTTAAATACTAATGACTTTTTAATTTCTACGACCAATACAAATGCTCAAAATAATGCCGAAATTACAACTTTAAGCAATGGTGGTTTTGTGATTGCTTGGGAAGATTTAAGTAGTGGTGGTCATGATATAAGAGGCCGTGTTTTTAATGCCAACGGTACTGCGGCCACCAATAATGAATATGACTTCTTGCTTTCTTCTACCGAGTCCGACGGTTTGCCTTATCATCAAATAACCGCCTTGCAAGATGGTGGTTTTGCGATTGCTTGGGAAACCAATGATACTGCTAATAATTATGATATTAGAATGGCTACTTTTAATGCTTTAGGTTATGCCGTTTTATCTGGTACAAATGGTGATGATATTTTTAATAGTAATTATTATAATGACATAAACACTTACTATGATTCTAAGCCACAAATATTAGCTGGGGGAGCTGGCAATGATTCTTATATTATGGAAGGCAATATAGGCAATGATACTATTAAAGATGCTTCTGGTAATGATTATTTAGATTTAACCGATTATGCTTTTAATACTTCGGTAGACCCATTTAGTAGAATAGAAGGCGGTATTGCTGGTGATGATTTATTAATTAGTTTGGGTGCTCAGGGTAGTATAACTATACAAAACTATTTTAATGAAGCTGGAACTAATGCCGGTACTGGCTATATAGAAGACCTTGATTTTGCTAATTATCAAGATATTAATATTTCTAGTTTATTAAGCAATGCTTGGGTTTAGTAATTTTTAAATTATAATAATCAACTTGTTTTATCGTTTGTGCCTTTGTGTAAGAGCTTTAAACGCTAATATTTTTAGTTCTTGAAGTTAATTTACTTTCAGAATTACTATACAAGAAATGCTAAAAAATGTTACTTTTTACGTTTTCCAACTTGAAAATTAGAAAAATTCTGCCCGATTGTTGAGATAAACTTAAATATTTGCCAAATAAAAGTTTGGTAAAGTACAATTACACTAAACTTTAAGTCGGTAATAATTTGTATGAAAGTAGCCTCGTCTCAGCTTGGTTCTGGCGTTTTATCTTGTCCTAAGCAACAGGATCCAAACTCTCTTCAAAGATATAATGGTAGTATGCGGAGGAGTACCGATAAGAAAGCTGAATTTTTTGCCCCTTGGATAAAAACAATAAATAGTCCAGAACCCGTTCTTCTTGATCTTGGTTGCTGTAATGGATACCTAACAAGAAAACTTTCCGAAATATTTCCAAGTATAAATTTTACGGGAATTGATGCTAATTATAAGATGGTAGAAACGGCTCAAGAAAGTACTCCTTATGATGACTGGAAAAATGTTTCTAATCTCGTAAATCCCATGGGAAGTCTTTTGCAGATGATTAGAAAATTTATTCCGCAAAAAAATGATTGCCAACAATATGAAATTAAACCTTCTTTTAGGGTTGGGGATATAGTTGAATTTGATTATATGCCTGAATCGATTGATGGAATGGCTTTATCAGCAATACTTCATGAAATATATTCTTATGGTACTGACTCTTTTAATATTGAAAACTTTAGAAAATTTATGAAGATAGCCAAAGAGGCTCTTGCACCCAATGGAATTATCATGATACGAGATCCCGCAAAACCTCCAAATCCTGAAGAAATTCTTAATGTAAGCCTTGAGATTACAAATGGTCTTAATCCTAGAACATTAGAAAATCTTTTAAATACTCCTTTGAAACAATTGAGTACTAATGCCTTATTGATAAGATTCCTCAATGAATTTGAGCCAGCGCAAAGACTAAACGATTTTCAGGGTTATTTCTCTGATAGCAATAATCATCAGCTGCCCTCTTGGTTGATTCATGAATTTCTCTTTCATCGAGGTTTTGCAAGTGAGACTGCAGACTGGTATTCTGAAATAAAAGAACAATATGGTGTTTTGACGGTAGAAGAGATGAGGAACTTTGCAAAGGAAAATGGTTGGAAAGCTGAACTGATTGAAGCTACGCACGATTCAACTCATAGAGCCGCTCAACTTGAAGGCGTTACTCTTAGTACAATAAATGGAAACCCAATCAACTTTGAAGAGAAATTCCCCAATAATTTTAGAGTCGTCTTAAGAAAATTAGACTAATTATAAAATTTTTATGGCTGATTCTGACAACTCACAACCAATAAATTTATTATTTTCAGGTTTTGAAGAAATTTTCAGTAAAACTAATTAAAATAATTGCATGAAAATAATTGTTTTAGCGGCTGGTAAAAGCACACGTTTTAAATCTCGAAAACATAAGGCTTTACATAATTTACTCGGGAAAACTATTTTAGAAAGAACTTTAGAAACTCTCTGGAAGCTTTATCCGAGCCAGATTCAGTTTGTACTTGGTCATCAACTTGAATTATTGGCGCAAGAGCTAAAACAGGGCGAAACTTTTATCGAACAAACCGAGCAGTTGGGCACAGCGCACGCCTTGCAAATTGGTTTGTCTAATTTACAATCAATAACCGAAGGCATTTTGGTAACTTGCATTGATACACCTTTGCTTAGAGCCGAAACTTTAGAAAATTTAATTAAACAAACCCAAAAATCTTCAGCGCAAATTGGGCTTTTGACGGCAGAACTCGACAATCCTTTTGGTTATGGCCGTATTGAAACCATAAATAATCAAATAAAAATAATTGAAGAAAAAGACGCAAGTACAGCTCAAAAAGCCATTAAGCAAGTAAATGCGGGCGTTTATTTTTTTAATATGCCTTTGGCTCAAATTCAAGCTGGTTTAAAAGCTATTTCTAATAAAAACTCTCAAAAAGAATATTATTTAACAGACATGATTGAATGGGCTTTAAGCCAAAATCTAAAGGTGGTTTCTGAAAAATGCTCCGATTCAGAAGAAATTTTAGGTATAAATTCTCGGCTTGACCTAGAAAAAGCAATACAAGCTTTAAGTCAGCGTAAAATTAAACAATTGCAAGCCGAAGGCGTAAGTTTTTTAAATTCAAATTCTTGTTTAATTGCGCCCGAAGCCCAAATTGGAATGGATAGTATTATTGGTTTAAATTGTCAAATTCTTGGTTCAACGACTATTGGCGAAAACTGCCAAATTCATAATAATTGTTTTATTCAAGACTCCTCTATTGGTGATGATACACAAATTCGTTATTCTCAAATTGTAGAAAGCCATATCGGTAAAGCCTGTTTAGTTGGCCCTTTTGCTAATTTGCGCCCAAATACTCAGCTGGCTGATAATGTGATTGTGGGGGATTTTGTCGAAATAAAAAACTCTCAAGTTGCGGGCAATTCCAAGATTCCGCATTTAAGTTATATTGGAGATGCCAGTATTGGAGAGCAAGTTAATATTGGTGCTGGCACAATTACCGCTAATTATGATGCTATTTTAGGAATTAAGAATAAAACCCAAATTGGTAATAATGTGAAAGTTGGCAGTAATTGTGTTTTAGTCGCTCCCATAGAAATTGCTGATAATTGTTTTGTGGCCGCTGGTAGCACGATTACGGAAAGTGTTAAAACTAAAGATAGCCTGATTATTGCCAGACAAAAGCAAATAGTCAAAGAAAATTGGGTCAAAGAAAAAAGCCTTAAAAACTTTGAATTAAATCGGTAAATTTATTAAACAAATAATTAGTATCAGATGGGCCTGGAGAAGCCTCTGGGTGAAACTGCACACTAAAAATGGGTTTATGTTTATGTTCAATACCCTCAATTGTGCCGTCATTAAGCGATTTGTGGGTGATTTTAATTTGTTCAGTCGGCAAAGTTTCTTCTTTAACCGCAAAACCATGATTCTGACTGGTGATAAAAACTCTTTTTGTTTCTAGATCTTGAACAGGGTGATTGCTACCACGATGGCCAAATTTGAGTTTGAAAGTTTCCGCTCCTAAAGCGATAGAAAGTATTTGATGACCTAAACAAACTCCAAAAATTGGGGCAATATTTTTTTCAATTAATTGTTTAGTTGTTTCTTGAATATCTTTGCAAGCGGATGGATCGCCCGGACCATTAGAAAGAAAAATACCATTTGGTTTATACGAGGCAATTTCGGCAAAACTGGCCGTGGCTGGCAAAACTTGCAAATCGAAGCCAGCCGAGGTTAAAAGCTTAAGCATTTGTTCTTTTACGCCTAAATCTAAAACTACAATTAAGCCCTTGGAATGCACAGAGCTGTTTTTGCAAAAATAAGGTTTTGTGGTGCTAACCAGTTTTGTTAAGTTTTGTCCTTGCATCGGTTTAGACGAATGTACTTCTTCAAGCAAAGCTGGAATCGAGAAATTTTCTTGTGTGCTTAAAACCGAACGCATAGCCCCAAAATCACGAACTAAGCGAGTTAAAGCCCTTGTATCAAGACCATAAATGCCACTTAAATTATGCTTAAGTAAAAACCCATTTAAATCACCTCCAGCCCGCCAAGATGAAGAAATTGGACTTATATTTTTAATCACTAAACCTTTAGCAAAAATTCGGGCTGATTGATTGTCTTCGGAGTTTACTCCATAATTACCAATTTCGGGATAAGTTAAAATGATAGTTTGGCCAGCATAACTGGGGTCAGTCAAAATTTCTTGATAACCGCTTAAGCCAGTATTAAAAACAATTTCGCCAAAGCTCTTTTGACAGAGCACACCAAGAGCCTTACCCGTAAAATAAGAGCCATTTTCGAGAACTAAACAAGCTTGCTGATTTTGGTTTGAATTCATTTATTTAGGCGGCATGAGTCGGGTTTTTATGATGTTTTTATAAATTTTATGGCCAGAATTGGAATTGTCATATTCATCAATTTGTTCCCAAAGGTGATGCAATGGACTACTTGAAGGTCTTAAATGTTTTTTGGCATTATTGAACCATAAATCCACGGTTGGCACTTTTTTTAGGCGGCGACCAGATTTAATCAATTTTTCGGTGGTTAAAATTAATTTTTTATCTTTAAGACCGCTCTGCAAATTTACAACAGTTTCTACCAATAAATCAGATAAAGCCGTATCCACCATCTCTTCAATATCGGCTCCTGAAGATAAATGCTTTAAAGAACTAATAACTTTATTTATATCAATTCTCTCTGGAATAACTACCGCACTTTGTCTGCCTTCAAGGGATAAACGCAAAATATCGGCTTTATCTTCGGTGGATGGCGGCGGTACAAAAAGGTGCTTGTCAATTTTGCTTGAACTCAAAAATTTATAATCTAAATTCCAAGGTTCTTGTGAAACGGCAATTAAACCAATTTGGTCATGATTGTTTAAGGCTTCTAGCAAGGTTCTTAAAAGAGTTTGTTTATAAAAATACGATTCAGTATCTTCTTCACGAGCGGTTTGTGCCAACCAATCAATTTCATCAAGCAAAATAATGGCTGGTTTGCTCTCACGGGCTTGCTGAAACAGATGAGCTAAACGCATTTCACATTCTTCAAAACCTAAATCCATAAAATGGCTGGGTCTTAAAGCCAAAAAATTAATTTCGGTTTCCATTGCCAAAGCACGACAAATGAAGCTTTTTCCGCAACCCGAAGGCCCATAAAGCAAAACCTTAGGATTAGTTGATTTATTATAAATTGAGCATAATTGAGGGTTCTGAAGCGGCAAAGCCAATTCCTGAATCAAAAATTGCTTAGTTCTTCGCAAGCCGCCAACTTGGTCAAAGGTTATGATTTTACGCTGATTTTGGTTTTCTTCTTGTTCTTCTGATTTGCCACTGTTTTCGTCTTCATAATAATCGCCCTCACCAGAAGAGCCAATTTCAAGAACAATATACTGAATATGCCGCCCTGGTAAAATCGGAATTGGAATTGGAATACCAGAATTTCTGCGCTCTGATTCAGGGTTTGGAATAAGGTTTTGTCTGATATGTTTCAAAAAAGGCATTTCAGAATGCAATAAAGATGAATCTTGCGCAATGGCCATATCTAGCCACTTTGAGGCGTGCATAAAGTCAGATTTTTGGGCTAAGATTTTGGCAAAAACTAAAGCTTGTTCCTTGCTTAAACCCTGATTAGAAGCCGTAGTCAGCATACGCATATAAGAATAAGCGGCTTCATATGAATTTTTTTGCCAATTTAATTTTGCCAGTCCCCAAAGCGCATTCTGAGAAGCTGGATTAATTTTTAAAACTTCTTTCAATAAATTTTCGGCTCGCCCCAAATCGCCCTGAGATAATAACAAAAAAGCCAATTGTTCTTTGGTTTCGCTGTCTGTGGGCTTTTGTTTGAGTTTGTCTTCTAAAATTTCGATTAATTCTCTTGGATTCATTCCGTTTATTTAGAAAATTTGCTTTTATAAGTTTACTAAGTTTAAGGCCAACTGAGATAAACTGGTTTAAAATCTTTTAAATCTGTCTCAAATATTTAAGTAATTTTTGGCAAGCTCTTGCAGAGGATAGATTGCATTGTCTGGTACCGAGAACCAGAAAAACTCTGATCCTTGAGTTTCGTCAGCAAATTTATCTGGTCTTCTTCGATAATTGGTGTGATTTAAAGCGTTAGAGAGACCAGTTTGTTCACGTTCTGTTAATGAGCCATAAAAGGCATGGTCTGGATTGAGTAGATTTGTAGCTAATTTAGCGTGAAAAAATGAAAACCTTTTTTCCTCTTGCGAACCATAATTGTCTCTTAAAAAAGCTTTAACCGCTTCTAGGCCTTTTTTATGGGCAACAATACTTCCGACATATACTTGCCCTGCTCCTTCAAGACCTTTAAGGACTGCCTTTGCTGTTACACCTAAACCTAAAATGTCATCAATCGTAGCCAAAGTTAATGAACGTTTTTGTTCAAGGCTGAAACTTGCAAACATTTGCGTACTGATAGTTGGCATTAAAGAGCCATTAGCAGTTTGAAAATAATAAGCTAGTAAACCAGAACTTTTGCCTAGTTTTCCCTCTGCATTTAAAACTAAATAAACACTCTCTGGAGGTATTCCATCTTCTTTTATTTTTGAATTAATTTCTTCTGCTACCTTAACAAGGCTTTGAGCAAATTGTTGAGGATTATAAAATTGAACACCGTAAGCTAAATATTTTCTTACAACTTTTCTTTGCTTTGGTTCAAAAGTTTGTAGAAAATCATTTACTTTTTGCAAAGATTCTCTTCGATCGTTTTTAAGTTGTTTATCTTGCGGGGTTATTGATAAAACTTCTGCTTGTGGCAATAATTTGTTTGAACGTTTTGCATTTAATTTTTCTAAATTAACATCTAAAAAATGGTTTAAAGCCTTATCTACAGCCTGCTCTTCGTGATTTGAGGAAGTTGATTTTTGTTTGGTTAAATCCAAAATAGTCTGAAGTTTATCTTTAGTTGCTTTCAAAGAAGGCAAAGATAAATCAACAAAATTAGGTAAAAGACCAAAATAATTAAAATTTATTACAGCCAACTCTGGAATTTCGGAGAAAGTTTGTAATTCATCTTCGGTAAGATAACGTGTAAAAATATCATCTGGGAATGTTTAATAAACTGTGTCAATTCAAAAATAGTAAAATAAGTTGAATAAATGAGGAATTGACAATGAAAACAGAAACAAAAAAGAAATTTGATAACTTTGATATTCATAAATTTCACAAAG
>CANLTT010000013.1 GCA_947494115.1 Candidatus Caenarcanales bacterium | reverse complement strand
GTTTTCATTGTCAATTCCTCATTTATTCAACTTATTTTACTATTTTTGAATTGACACAGTTTATTAAACATTCCCTATTGATCTGCATTTAATATTTACCAAACAAAAAGATGGTTTCTATACAATCTAACCGTATGAATTCTTTATTATCTATTGTACAAACTACAGGAATTCTTCCCAGTTCCGAAGGTGATATTGGACTAAAAAGAATAAAAGTAGAAACAATACAGCTTGCGGAAACTAACTTATCATTAGCTCTAAAAAAAGTTCAAGATTCTCAAAGCCCACATATTAGTCTTAATGGAATAGTATTTTCAAAACAACGAGCGATTGACTATATTCAGAAGATGAATGGTTACAATAAGACAGACTTAATTTAAATTTCTTTCTCAGCTTGCCAAAGCTCTTGATTCAAATTAAAAAGCTGTTCATTATAGTTTTTAGTTGGTTCGTATTTCCAGCCATAAACTTTACAAACAGCCTCATCTAAAGCCTTGTGAAGTTTGCTTAATTTGCTGGCTGGTTCTGCAAAAAATTCATTATACAGTTTTGTAATTCCATAATTACGTTCTTTCATAATGGCAAGCCTAAACTCATCAAGCTCTTTCATAATTTCTCTAACTGAATCAACCCCTCGGCTTGCGCCACTCCCCTGACAGGGACGCTCAATTTCAGAAACTCCCCTTTCAGGGGCTGGGGGTTCATTCCACAAAAAAGGAAATGTTTCAAAGCAAGTTGAGGGAGTGTAGCGGATAGTTAGTCCTAAAGAAGAACTTTGTGCTTGAATCCAATTCCAATAAAGAGTAGAACTTACTAAACCAAAATCATAATAATCTTCAGAGGCAAAAGCACAAGTAGCATTACCAGCTAACCAAACATTGGGAACTCTAGAAAAAACTGGCCATTTACAATGACAAATAATTTGAAAGCAATATTCTTCGCAATTAGCTTCTAGAGCCTTTCGCATTCCAGAGCAAACTTCGCCATATTTCCACCAATTATTTCTTCTAATAGCTCTCCTAAGATTTTCTCTTTCGGGTTTGACTAATTGTCTCACTCGTTCAAAAGGCTCTTTAAAAGATGATACTTCTTCTAAACTCATATTGGCAAAATCAATTACCCATCTTTCTGGCTTTAAATCTGCATAATCAGAAAGATTTTCACCACTTGAAAAAAGCTTTAATACTTGGCTATTTTTTGGATTTGCTTTTAAAAAACTCTCAGCTAGCTTGTGATCAAGCAAAAAGCCTTTTCCATTAAGCTGACAACCTACAAAACATTTATCTTTATTTTGTTTAAGTTTATGGGCTTTTGTTACATCAATTTCTGCTTTAAGGCTTGAATTGATAAAAGAAACAGACTCTTCATCTAAGTATTTTTGCTCTTGATCAGACTTAACCCAATTGACCAAAGAAACATGAACAGCCGCTTCACCACTCCAAATCTGAGTGGAAACAGCATTATGAATAATTCCATTATTGCTAACAATATAATCTAGCCCTGCTTCTCTCGAAAAACCTTGACTTACTGAATTAGTTCCAACTAAGCCTATTCTTTCTGCTTTCTGTTCATGAGCTTTTCTGAACCAATAAGTACAAAAATCAATATTTCTCGGTACTTCAGAAAACTGATTCCAAACTTTTTCTATATATTCGTCTCCCAATTCTTTTCTAGCTCTGCTCTTGCCCAGAAACGGAGGATTGCCGATTATAGCGTTTGTTTCAGGCCATTCAGTGAATAAAGCATCCGCACAAATTATATTTTTATCCAAGTTGTCCAACGGAAGAGGGCTTTCTTGGGTCAAACCTAAATTTTTTATAGCCATTGTACGGCCAATCTCTAAAACCAGCTTTGTAAGCTCAACTGCAAAAGGCTTTATATCAATTCCATAAAACTGATAAGGACTAACTAAGCTTTTTAAAACCTGCCCTTCAGCTTCACTCAATAAATCAATAATTTGTTTTTCAATTCGTTTCATTTCTTGGTAAGCAATATATAAAAAATTGCCGCTTCCACAAGCTGGATCAAGCACTTTATATTGCCTTAAATCATTCCAAAGAGCTTTTAAACTTTTGGCTTTCTTTTTCTCATTACTTAAAGCCTCTTCTATTCGGTCATCCCAGTATTGAACAATTGTTGGCTTTACTATTTTATAAATGTCAATTTCACTAGTATAATGCACTCCGTGAGCGTGGCGGTCTTTATCGCTCATAGTCGCTTCTAAAACCGTTCCAAAAATTGAAGGCTTAACAGCTGTCCAGTCTTCATTAGAAGCACTTAGTAAAACATCAATTTCCCAACTGGTTAATTCAATTGGAATAATTTTATTAAAAAGGCCACCATTAAAATATTTAACCCCTTTGTATTTGCCACCAATAGCGGGATTTTTGCTATTCATCTGCTCAAATAAGCCTCTTAGCAAATCATAAGATTCTGAAGGCTCGGCTTTGCATTTGCCCAATAAATCACCGAAGAAGCCATAATCGAGTAAGCCAATATCTTCCGCAAACATACACAAAACGCATTGCAAAATAAAACGCTGAGCATCTTCCTGAGTGATTTTTAATTGTTTTTGCCTATCAATTAGATTGTTATAAACTTGACTAACCAGTTCTACCGCTCTTTGAGTGATTTCTACTAAATTACGATTAAACTTAGGTTGCTTACCAAGCATGAAAAGCAAAGCTTCGGGATGTTTGCTAAGCTCTGAAGTTTTTAAAACCTGAACTGGTAACTGCACCTGAACATTAAAGTCATAAATCCAAAATTCATCAAAGTTACAAAGAATCGCATATTTAGGCTTTGGCGTACATTGAACCCAATAAGTTAGCAATTGATTGTAATGATGGGTTAAGTCCGAACCGCCCTTCTTCATTTCGATTAAAACAATATCTTTAAAAATACAATCAATAAAACCAGAACCACCTTTCTGGGAACCCTTCTTTACAAGCTGTTCAAAGTTAGCACCTGCTTCTTTTGTACCTTCATAACCATAAGCTTTAAAAAACCGATCTAAAAATATTTGTGCTTCGCCCTTTTCATAACCTTTGCAATAAGCTTGTTTCCATTTTGAAAACTCTACGAGATTTGACTTTAGTACATTTATATCCATTTAGGCCTTTTCTTTTATTTTGATTTCTTTCGTTAAAAAAAGAGGTCATTCAAAGCGCAAATTGAACTGAAGATAGAATTTATTTTTATTGGTAATTTGAAATTATTGAAGCTTTGTCAGAGAATCGCTTACAAGTTCCCGATTTGAAGTCAAAACACCCAACAAATAATAAATTAAAGCAAGCAATAAAATTAGCTTTAGGCTCAAAATATTGCTCGCTCAGATTTTAATTATTCTGCTTGAGAATCACTTAGAGTATCATCTGTGGTTGTATTACTTTGAGTGTTTGTAGTTGTTGTAGTGGTTGTTGTCGTATTTTTAGCTGGTGTAGTTTCATTAGAAGTCTCATTATTCTTAGCTAAACTGCAACCGCTATCTTGTGCAACTTCTTTGATAGAGCCAGCATCAATTTCTTTGCCATTTGGAAGTAGCCAAGTTGGGTAACCAGTGATTTTCTTTTCACGGCATGAGGCAGAATTTTTATCGCAGTCTACATAATTTACATAACTGAACAATTCACCAAATTCATGTTTCTGCTCTTTGCAGTGTGGGCACCAAGAGGTTCCATACATGGTTATGCCTTTTTCTTGGAGGCATTGAGCATATTGTTTATCTTCTTCAGTGATTTGTTTGGTGTAATTTGCTTTAGAACTTTTGGCAAAATCTTGTAAACCAGTTAAAGCACAAAGGCTAGTAGCTAAAAACAAAGCAGTTAAATTTCTCTTTTTCATGGTTTTTTGTTTTAAAGGGGTAAACTAATGGCACTCCCCAAAGGGATTTCAGGAAATTTCCTAATATACTAATGATGTACATTTAGTTACGCATTGCCTTTACGCACTAAAATCAATTATAGATTAAACAATTGATTTGGCTTTAAATCTAAGTAAGCTCTAAATTAAGAAAAATCGCTAGAATCAAGATTATTAGAGTGATTTAAGAAATCTTTTAAGTTGATTTTAGGCCCTAAAGAATTAGCGATGTCCTGAGCCGTCATACAGAGTAAGTCTGGGTCTGCATTAAAAGAATTTAAATTTTTAATTTGGTTTACAGTTTGTTTCAAAACGTCTAAAGCTTCTCTAGATGCGATCATTTTATTTTGTTTCTTTGGAAAATTATTAATATTCATCATATCCCCAAAATAATCTGACCCAAAAGTTTTTCTAAAATAACCAATTAAAACTTAACTAAGAAAATTTTTATGTTAGTAATAACAGATTAAAAAATTAAGCCAAGCATTTTAAGATTAAACGAATGATTAATGAAGAAAATTATTTTTGGTCAAATTTATCCGATAAAACTCGCTCGGATTTGCGACCGACCTTGGCAATTGGCGTTTTAATATTTGCTTTTTTGACTTTAATTGCCCGTTTATTTTATTTGCAAATTGTACAAAGTGAATCTTATCAAGAGCAGGTTCAGCAAAATACTACTTATTTACTTACTTTGGCGGCTCCGCGCGGCTTAATTTATGACCGAGAGCACCGAGTTTTGGCTAGCAATCGGCAATCAGCTTCAATTATTATTTTGCCTTCGGTTGTGCATAAGCATAATCTTAAAAATATTGCACAAACTTTGGCTTTGATTTTGGGGAAAAAACCGCTCACAATTTTAAATAAACTAAAAAATCTTGATGAAAAAGACGCTCGCCCTTTTACTTTGCAAACCGATTTAAGCCTTGCCCAAGTTTCGGCTATCTATGAAAACCGTTTTGCTTTACCCGGAATCACCGTTCAGCAACAATCGGCTCGACATTATAATTATGGACCTTTACTTGCGCACGTTTTGGGTTATACAGGTAAAATCAGCTCTGAAGAATTAAATAATAATGCTGAACGCCGCCGCTTAAATGATATTGTTGGCAAATATGGCCTAGAAAAATTGCTTGATGAAGATTTGCGGGGCGAACCTGCTTATAAGCGCATACAAACCAATCGTCATGGACAGCCAATTGAGAGCATTAATTTAGATGATGTTTCTTCAGCGCAACCGACTTCGGGCAAAGACTTGACTTTAACTATTGACCTTGATTTGCAAAAAATAGCCGAAGACAAAATGAAAGATTTGCGTGGAGCAATTGTGATGATAGATGTTCGAACAGGCGAAATTTTAGCAATTGTAAGCAAGCCAAGTTTTGATCCTAATTTATTCACCTCTAAAGTTAGTAGTAGTCTCTGGAAAGAAATGAATTCTAAGCAAGCTTTTTTGAATAGAGCTTTAAGTGCTTATCCGCCCGGAAGCATTTGGAAACCTTTGGTTTTATTGGCCGCCCTTGAGACTAAAGCCGTAAAACCAACCGAAAAATTAAAAGTGAGCGGAGCTTATTATTTGGCAAGTTTTCGTTTTGGTGATTGGACAAGTAATTCGGGAGTTTTTAGTTTGCAAAAGTCTTTGGCCTGGTCTAGAGATACGGCTTTTTATCAGATGGCGGTGCGCATGAGCGATAAAGATATTACAAATTGGGGCAAACGTTTAGGAGCTGGTCAAAAAAGTGGTATCGAATTAAAAGACGAAAGCATTGGTTGTTTGCCTGATGAAAAGTGGAAAGCCAAACATCTCAAACAAGGCTGGTATCCCGGTTATACCTTAAATTATTCAATTGGACAAGGCTTTTTATTGCTTACTCCAGCGCAGGCTGTGCGTTTAACTGCTGGCATTGCAACCGGGGAAAGTACACCGAAAATTCATTTAATTAAACAAATTGGCAATCAACTGCCCACAAAACCCAAGCTAGACACTTTTGAGACCAATCCTGAATTTTTAAAAGTTGTGCACGAAGGAATGCTTGAATGCGTAGAAAGCGGAACTTGCCAAGCCACCAAAATTCAAGGGCTTCAAATTGCAGGTAAAACTGGTTCCGCAGAAGTGCCTTTTAGCAAAAAAACACATGGCTGGTTTGTCGGTTATAGCCCCTACAAAAACCCCGAAATTGCAATTGTTGTTTTTACAGAAGCCGCTGGTCATGGTGGAAGTGTGGCCGCACCACTTGCTAAAGATTTATTTCAGCTTTATTTTAGTAAATATCATAATTGGAAACCAAAAACTTGATTTTTAAACTGGATCAAACCCTCGGCTTGCGCCGCTCCCTTGACAGGGACGCTCAATTCACGTTTCAGGTTGTATTGTTTCTTCTTGGTTTTGCTATTAAAAACCCGCCTTTAAGACAGATTCACGCAAAACCGCAAAACGTTCTAAAGAAAAAACACGGTGAATTTCTTGCAAAACCAATTGATAAATCTTTTTGCGTTCTTTCGAATCAATATAAGCATAACCAGTCATACCGGGCTTTAAAAGCAAAGATTGATTATCAATGGTCATGGTGGCATTCCAGCGTTTTCGGCTTGGGTCTTTAATTGTGCTTGGATCGGCTTTTTTGAGATCTTCACTCATAATGGCAATCTCTGAAACTTGGCCCTCAAAGCTTTGTCCAGCATAAGCCCTTACGGTGAGTTTGACTTTTTGCCCAACTTTAACTTTAGCCAGCTCTTCTTGCAGAATTTTAATTTTGACTTGTACTGTTTTTAAATCGGCTATCGACATTAAAGTCTCTTGTGGAGAAGCTAAAGCACCTTTTTGTAAATCAATATCTTCGCTTAAAACATAACCACTAATTGGGCTAGTGATAATTTGAAGAGCCGATTTATTTTGGTAAAACTGAACTTGGCCTTTAAGTGTTTGATAATTAGCATTGGCTGTACGCTCTAGTTCATGGTTTAAAAGCTTTTCTTTGTTTAATCTTTGTATGTCTTGTTCGGCCAATTGGGCATTTGTAATAGCTTCTTGGGCGGTATTTTTCGGAAAAGCCCCTTCTACCGCTAAATTAGAATAAATTTGGGCTTTACGCATATTATTTTGATAGGTCAATTGAGCCTTTTGTATTTCGATTTGTAATTTTTGATTTTGAATTTTAGATTGCTCAATTTGGCTAAGCAAACCATCTAGACGAGGAGCACCAGAACCGCCCGACGTTTGCGCCAATTGTTCGGCTAATTGCCAATCTCTAATTTCGGCCAATTTGTCGCCAGCTTTTATATAATCACCCGATTTAACATAAAGTTTTTCAATTATTCCAGACATTGGTACATGAATAATGGCTCTCTTTTCGGTGGTGGGCGCAACTTCGACATCTCCACCGATTTGATAAGGTATTTCAAGAAACAAAATGGCCACAATTAAGCCCAAAAATAAAACTGGAAACAAATTAAAACTTTGCTTTGGTTTGACCACAGGCGTTTTAGCGGGAATTTGCAAAGCACTAGAATTTGGCAAAGGCGTTTTAGAAGCCAGAATTAATAATAAAACTAAAAATAAACTTAAAAAAGGTGCGCTTTGCAAGCCTAAATTCCAAACAAATTGAAATAAAAAGAAAAGCAAGAAACCAGTATAAAATAAGCTGGCAACTGCGTAAAACAAAAATAATAAACCCTCACCAAATGAAGAAGGTTGATTTGTTGAATTTTTATTGAAGCCCGAAAACAAAAAACTATAGGCCTTGCTACGCAAATTTGGTTTATCTAAGAGCAAAGTCAGCAAATAATAACCATCAAGTTTAATCAAAGGGTTCAAGTTAAGAGCTAAATTCACAAAAGAAGCAAAAGTTACCAAATAGCTCAAATCGCTAAGCCAAGTATGCGCAAAGCTTAAAGACCATAAAGTAAAAGCCAAAGCACCAATCCAAGCCTGAAACAAAACACCAGCCAAGATAACCCAAACCTTTTGCATTTTGTTTTTTAATTTATAAGCCGAAGAAACATTGGTGTAAGCTGATGGAAAGCCATAAAACAAAAATAAACCCATTTCTGGAACAGAGCCACCAAAAGACTTTAAGGTGATTCCATGCGCAAATTCGTGGCCAGTTAAAATTAAACAAATTATGCCAAGCAATAATAAAGTATTAAGCCAAGGGTTTGGAAAAACTTTCGGAAAACCATAATTCGCAAAAGCCTGTCCATGAGCAAACCACAAATAAAAACCAAAAATAATAATGCCCAAGTGTAAGATAAATAAAGGGTTTTTCCAAAGCCAACCAAAATTTTCATCTAAAAAACCTAGCATTTGGTCTGGATTGCCAAGCTTAAACCTTTGAACGAATAAACTTAAAATATTTTTGGCCTTGGGTTCTGACTGAACTGGAGCTGGTCTTAATAAAATACCTTTTTGGCTTAAACTTTGAATAAAGCTTTCAATCTGCTCTGGCGAATAATCTTTAATTTCAACGGCGGTTTTAGCCATAAGCTCAAACATCAAATCGGCCTCGGGCAAACCCAAAGAAAAAAAGCGATTTGTAATTGGATCTTCGATCAGAAGGGAGTTTTCGTTTTCAATAAAATTTAAATCTGGTCTAAGCTCAATGGCTGGTGGTTTTGGGGCAACTTTAGCCAGTGGTTTTTGTACTGCGAGCTTAAATGGAGGGTTGTCAAGTAAATTATTTTTTTGTAAATATTCAATAAAAGCCGCAATTTTTTTTTCTTCAATTTTTAAAGCTTTAGCCGCCTCTGAAACTGGCATTTTGGCAATTAAACGCAAAAGCTGAATTTCTTGCGGCCCCATAAAATAGGTTTGTTGATTGATCGGATCGATTATTTTTACTTTTTGCCCAGCCTCACTCGGAGGAAAAACTTGCAAATTTTGCCTAAGACGAAAAGTTTGTGCTGGCTTATTTACGCTTGGCATTTACTTAAGAAAAAATACACAATAATTCAAATTGTAATACTTAAATCTTAAGGCCTAAATAAGAAATTCAAAGTTTGCTAAAGAATTTTGCTTGTAAACCCCCTCCGCCCCCTTGACAGGCGGAACTTAAGGTTTAATATTTGGGAAGTTCTGTTTGAATTAGCACATTTATTTAAGAAATCATGCCTGAATAAGAGCATTAAAGCTTAATTTTATTATTGAGAAACATTGCAGAAAAACGCTTAGAAACCGCTAGTTCCCCCTGTCAAGGGGGCGGAGGGGGTTTTCTTAGCTTTTCTTAAGCAAACCGTGGGGTAGCAAGTAGTGAATCAAACCTCAAACACAACCAGATTGGCTCACAAATCACTAGTCGGCTTAAATACAAGAAGGGGTAGTAGTACAGTAGTCTATACACACATTTGGCGATCCTGCACAATCAGTTTTACAAAGATTTACATCATCACAGTTTCCAAAGCAACAAACATTTTCCTCCTGTGGTACTTCTCCGTTTTTACATTCGCCCACTGTTTTACAAACCTTGCACGGATTATCTCCAGAGCCAAGAAGCTTAATACAAATTTCACGCCCATTGGTGGCGGCATATGCTGGATTCACGGCGAGAGCAGGAAAAACCGCTTTAATTGAAGGTTTAAGATAATCATCTGGGACAAAACCAATTTCTTCGCCATTTGGGCTAGCAAAAGATAAATTAGAACTTCGGTCAAAAAGATGCGTTAGCCAAAGATAAAGGCTTGTAAGCGGTGAATTACCAATTGCTTTTTCAAATAAAGGTTTTCCGCTGGCTTGTTCGATCGATTTAATTTTTTGGGCGGTAAAAGTAGCCGTATTCAATAAAGTACAACCTCTGTTTTTGCCTTCTCCGTCGCAAATATAAGCTTTTAATACGCCTGTCATCGAATTGGCTCCGTCAAATTTAGCCTTGCTTCGCCAAATAGCATTTCCGCCTTGACTGCCTTTTTGAAAATCGGTAATCCATTCAAGCTGTTTGCCATCAGACGAAATTTTAACCATTCTAATTGGGGCTTTTTCGGTTTGGGCTTGAGTAAGCGGAGATTTGCAATATTTATCATCATCCATCGGAACATAACTTCCTTTTAATTCATAACTATTTTTGCCAATGGCATATAAAGGTGTTCCAGAGCCTCTTGCTTTCATGGCATACATAAATTCTGGTTGCCAAGCATATTTTCCTTTCTTATTCGGCTCAAATTTTTGAAAGCTTAAACTAAAATAACCAATATAAAAAGGACAATTTGGATTAGACATTGAGCCGCCCCGTCCTTTTGTATCGCCCCTTTTTATTAAATATTGCCATTCTCCGTTTGCGGTATTATTTAAGCCAGCATTTGTTTTTAAGTTACTAAGAAAAGCCAGCAAAATAAAACTTAAGAGAGTTAAATATTTTTTGATTACTTTTGACATTTTTTTAAGGGTTATTTTGTAATTTAAAGGTATTATGCCCAATTTACTGCGCTCATCAAACCAGTTTATTGAAAAGCTTTGTAAATTTTTGCCAGAAACTTATTTTTGTAAAATCTTGAGTATTTGGGTATTTTTCAAACCATAAATCCCAAGACTTACCTTTACCTGAACCGCTCAAAACACCGCTCTCTGAAGAAGGCATGGCATAAATTCCCTCTGCAATTTGTGTTTTTTGCATCGAAAGGTTTTTGCCAGCGTCTAATTGAGTTATACCTAATTGTTTAAGCGACTGAATTTCATGGCTTTGGCTTATTCCATCTTCATTTGCATCTTGCCAGAGAACTAATTGATTTAATTCGGTGCCAGTAATTAATTTATCTTTGTTTTGGTCGGCAATCGCTTCTAAAGCTTCATATCCATTTTGGAAGGAATGCTTAGCGGTATAATTACCAAATAATTCACTACCATCGTCAATTGAGCCATTTTTATTCAAATCAATTGCCAAGAAACCTTGAGCTTTGTGGGCTTTAATCCGTTTATAATGGCCAATTTGTTTTTCGGCGGGGTCAAATTTAAAGCTAATGGTTCTTTCGAGAGCTTGAATTGAAGAACCATCTAAGCTTAAGAATAATGGACTATAGTAAAGATCACATCTTTTTTTACAACCACCAGGGCCTGGATTGCCGCCACCACCACCTGGAGTAATTGGTGTTGGATTTGGATTGCCGCCACCACCGCCTGGATTTGGGTTGGGATTTGGATTGCCGCCGCCACCGCCTGGGAATGAAAACGGAATTTGCAAAGGTAAATTAGGTATAGAACCACCCGTAAAAGACAACTGATTAATAATATTCACTATATTGTTTATGTCTATAGGATTATAAGTTAGACCACCATTTGTGATTTGGGTTATTTGATTTAACTGATTGATTTGAGTTGTGATTTGTTGATTTATCTCGGTTAAAATATTATTCATTTGGCCTTGATCGATTTGTATATTAAGTTGATTACAAATATTAGTTAATTGCCCAATATCGATTGGTCCGCCAAAATTACCCTGATTAATAATTTGGGTTAATTGAGTAATATTTATTTGCGGTTGAATTTGAAGAATTTTATTGATTATAATTTGATTTGTAATGTCTATAGTTGGTGGTCTTTCGTGTGGTGGTCTGCATGGTGGATGTAGGCATTTTGGTATTTCGTGTGGTGGTTTTGGTCCTTGGCAATTTCCAAACTTTTTGCAAAGCGGATTATAAACTATTTTAGGCACACAAATTCCGCGTCCAAGCTGGCCAGGCAAACAACGTGGCTTTAACGGTTCTGTCGGTGGTGTTCTTGTTGGTTTATGACTACGTACTGTGCAAGCTGGGTTGTTCAGTAATGGACCAGTACAATTAGGCCCTAAGCAAGGCGTAGCTGGAGCTAAAATTGGAGCACTAGGAAAGGGGGCATCTATTTTACATTGGCTTTCATTGCCTAAAAAAGTGGCTTGAGCGGCACAACATTCTCCAGCTCTATCACCAAATTGAAGCATAGCTTTTGTCGAACACATCGGAAAACCACCTTCTCGAGGTAAATTATCATGTCGCAAATTCATATCTCTGTCTGCATTTGGTATTCCTTTATAAATCCAAACAGCGTGTCCTAAGCTCACCGAGCCAACACCAATAGGGCAAGGCATTTTAACCTTAGCTCCGCCACCAGCTATAGGCTCTACTTTTGCGCCCATGGCTTCTAGTGCTGTTTTGTCAATTGCTCTTTGAGCACAATAACCTTTTAAAACCGTTTTACCTTGTCCAGTTGGGTCATTCCACAAGCTTTTGCAACAATGTCTGCTTTGGCAATCACGGCGATATTTACATTCAAGCTGAAAATACATAGGGTTCAGCTCATAATAAGAAGTATTTGTCCACCATTGGCCTCTAAGGTTTACACGGGCTTCTGTCCATGGTATTTCTTCGTCTTTGCAAGTTCCAAAAAAGCCGCACATAGGGCCGCCAGCGGGGCAAATATCACAAAACTGATGATAAGGAATTAATTGATCGAGTGGATTAGCTAAAGGGTGTTTTTGGCCAGAGCTAATATTATCGGCTAATTCATATTGTGTTTTAATAAAAGCATGAAACCGTTCGGCCAATTTCCAAGTATCTGGGGTTAAGGCAAATTGAAAACCAGTTAAACCATATGGCCCAACCCAAGGCTTAACAGGCGCAGAATCGGTGCGGCATTCAACGCTTGTATTAGTGCAGTTACTGTTTTGTCTACGAATAATGATAGAGCGACCTTGACCGTCTAAATTGGTAATATCGCCTACAACTTTATTCATTTCTAGGCCGTCGGGGTTTGGAAAATTGCAAGGCACAATTTTAAAATAATGGTCGCAGCGGGCTAAAACTTCGGCTGGAACATCACGGCCATCGGGATATAAAGTTCCTTTGCAGGCATATCGCAAACCAATCAAAATCAAAGGATCAATGTCTCCACAATTAACAATTCTTTGCAGGCCTGGAGGGTTTTGATTTGAGCCTTGGCAATAATTAGAATTAGAACTTGGTGAGCTAGCCGAACTTGGCAAATCTGTTCCAGCTCTGTTTTCGGGTTTGACAATTGGGCAAGCTGGCCCGCAATCAGTGCATAATCTACCCCTAAACTGTGGCCATTGGTCAATTGCATATGTTTGTCTTCCATAGCCCATATTTACGGTGCTGGCTTTTGGCCTCATGGGATGGTCTTGAGCTGGCCAACCATTTGGATTTACTCTACAAACGCCTTCATTGTCAATATCCACTAAATTTCTTTGGCTTTGGCCTAATTCAAAATTGCATAAATCATCTCTACAAACCAAAAAAGGTCTTACGCCAGAGGCCAAAGCTGAACGATTTAAATTTTGTTCTTGTCCATTTAAAGCCGCCGAAGCCTGATAAGAACCACGGCCTTCAATCCAGCCTAAACCAGGCATAGAAGGATTAATCAAGTTAAATAAGCCTTTCAATAAAGAAGGCCAACAATTGCCATTATGAATAATCACATAATAAGTAATTTGTCTGGTGCTCGGGTTTTGAACGGCAAAACAGCCACCATTTTGCATATTGTTTCCAGAGCCGCCCCAAAAAGTATTTGGCTTAATAGCGCCAGCCTGCGAAAGCCTATTTCTTAATTCACCTTGAACTGGGCCACCTACTCCAACACCTTCATCAAAAGAAGGAATAGTTACCGCTTTAGCTGGCATGGCCTGTATAAAATCTTGCCTAACTTGGTCAGAATAGCCTGGCGGCGAAGCTGGAACTTGTTGTACGGCCTCAGTACATCTTTGAGCTGCAGCGGCCGCAGGAAAATTAGTATTAGTTGCGGCTTTAACTGCTATTTGTCTGGCGGCCGCACTTAAAGAGGTTTGCAACCAGAACAACATTACAAATTCGATCGAAACTAAAAAGATTAAAGTGTAGAGAAAAAGCAAAAGCGGTATTTGAACTGGAACATTGCCTTTATAATTTCTGAATTTGTTTAGCATTTTTTAATCGGCGATTTAATTGAATTTGTTTTCTACTTACCCAGCAAGACAGAACATTCATTCTTTTTTAATGCGAATAGATGGTTTTTAAAAGCTAACAAAAACCAATTTAGTTATTTTTTAAAAAGTAAATATGATTTGCTTAAAATGGTCTGTATAATTAAAAAACCATGAAAATAATTATTAAATATTTAGCTATTTGGCTTTTGATGGCTGGCTCCGCTTTTGCTGAAGAAGATTTTGCGCTTTTTATAAAAGAAAGTATGGTAAATAAGGCCATTGCCTCAAAAAAGGTCTGGGAGTGGAAAGACACCAAAAATGGCATAAATTTAAAATTGAAAAACCTAAAATTTTCTTTTAAAGACGGTTATATTTTGGGCATTGCCGACTTAGACGAAATAAAAGGTGTAAGCAGTGGTTTGGGCGGCACTGTAGATAGACTTATTAAAGGAGCTTCGCAATCGGCAAATGTACAATTAATCACGCAAGTTGGGCTTTCGTCTGACCATAAAAAAATTATTTTGCAAAATACTAAATTTACTAAATTTGACAATAAATATTTGCCAGCTTTTGTCGAAAACGCTTTTATTCTGAGCGAAATTAATAGGCGTTTTGCCAAAGAAATTGACGGAAAAATAATTTATCAATTTCCGCAAAATATGCCTTTAGATATAAATGTTTTAAAAACCACGCACGAATCGATACAAGTTTATGGCGATTTATTGATGACCAATAGCCAAGCAAAGCTAGAATAATATAAACTAGATTAAACACCGACATTTAATTCGCCACCGCCCGTTGCGGCTCTAAAATCGCCTTGTAAGCCTTTAGGTAAACCAGCCATAACTTGGTTAAAATCAGGTGCGACTGCTGGTGCTGAAGTTGGGCTAGCAGAGCCAGTATTTGAGGCCACTTGGGTTTGCGATTGTTGTCCTGTAAAACCACTAGCAAAATTTATAGTTGTGTTTTTTACTCCGTCTAAGCCAGCTTGAATTCCACCATTAAGAAGCGTTCCACCAGCCATAGAAATTGCTAATACTGCTAAAGGTGGGCAAACAGCTGACAAACCCAAAGCCGTTATACCTCCACCGACAATCGCCATTGTTCCAAAATCAGCGGCAAGGTTTTTTCCAACTTCCCAAAAAACATTAGCTCCAGCTCCAATATCACCACGTAAAGCTTTTCCAATATTGGCTTTAAATTCACCATTAAAACCTAAAGATAATATAGTACCTAATATAGGAATTCTAATACTTGACTTCCAAGCTTTAGCCACCAGAGGTAGATTTTCACCCATTTTTTTCAGGAAAGTTTTACCAGCTGTTTTTATACCTCCAGAGCTTAATATTGCGTCATATGCTTTTAGTGATGCTTTTTGCAATTTTACATTATCAGCAATTTCAATATCAGAAGGTCTCAAATTATCAACTAAATCATTAAGCCAAGGAATTCGGGAACATAAGTTTTTTACCATACCAAAAGACTTATCAGCTGTCGAAGCCCAAAACCCTCTTGTAGTGGTTGGACGATTAATAATACGCTCTCTTAACGTCTGTCTTCGTAAGTTTTGAATTTGAGGTTGAAATTGATGAGTAGCTCCTCTTTTTAAAAATTCTTCTAATCCTTCTTTGGGGTTTGTGAAAATATCGGTTAAATCTGTTAAAACTTCTCTTGGCTTGACACTAGTAGCTGTAAATTTCCATTTACCACTAACAAATTCACCCCCAAGATTTTCTAAAGTCTCTTTTATGAAATTATCATTATCTGTGATGCCTGAAGTTATACGATTTAAAACTCTAGCAAGCTCTTTGTTTCTTGTTCCATCAACAGCAGACTGAAGAGCATATTTCCTTATGATATTAAGCCCTTTAGAATTTTTTGTTAAAAGTTTCCTTGCTAGTTCTTGAGCTTCTCCAGCTCCACCTACAGTTCCAAAATCAGCCACCAAAATACTTTCGATAATTTCATCTGTAGTTTTTTTCCCTTTTGTGGCTGTAGAAATTATAGAGCCAATATCATTTTGAGTTTTTTTTATTTTTGGTTCCCAGCCATCAAATCTGTCCCAATCCGGTCCAAACCAAGGAGCATCTGGCTTGGGTGTTTTTTTGGCTGTTTCTGCTGTTTTTAAGGCTTCTTCTGGCAAATTGCTCAAATCCCAAAAACCGTTTTGCCAGTCTGGTCCCAAGCCCCCTAAGCCAAATGTATTAGAAATGCTCATGTCTATAACCCTTTATATTAATTTGTATTAAAAAAAGTTTTTTATTTTCTAAATATCTAAAACTCAAAATGCCACAAAATAAACTTTCCCTTAATTTTCTTTAAGAATTATGTCTGTAAATTCTCGAGCCGCACCATGGCCAGCTTTAAACTTAGAAACAAAATGCACACAATTTAAAATTTCAGCGGTAGCATCTTTTGGAGCGCCAGCAAAACCAACTTTTTTTAAAAGCTCCAAGTCTGGAATATCATCACCCATAAAAGCCATTTGCGCAAAACTTAAATTTAAACTTTCTAAAATTTGGCTAGCGCATTCAACTTTGTTTTTAACTTTGTCTTTTAAAAATTTTAAGTCGATTTCTAAATCTTTTAAGCGGGCTATGGTTGGGCTATATGCTGGCCGCCCTGTAATAAAAAATATTTGCAAGCCAGCTTTTTGGGCGGCCTTAATGCCATAACCGTCTTTAACATTAAAAACCTTTAGAGCCTCGCCTTCAGAGCCAATATAAATAGAACCATCGGTTAAAGTGCCATCAATATCAAAAGCGATAACTTTTATTTTAGTATCCATAAAGTTTATTATAAGTTTCGGCGAGTTCGGTGTTTACGTGTACAACGGCTTTATTCAGATCTTTAAATTTATAGTTAGCATCAATATTTTGCAAAGCCTTAACTTGCTCTGGGGAAGTAATTATAGAGCCAGCTTTGACATATTTATGGTCTGGAATATCAACACCAATAATTTTGGCCGCCGGTTCTATAACACAATTTTGGCCGACGGTGGCATTAAAAACCAAAGCTTGCATACCAATAAAAGTATTATCCAAAACTACGGCTGGACCATGAACTTGGCTTTGATGAGCTAAAGAAACATTATTGCCAATATAAACAGCATATTTTTTGCCATTAACTTCTTTTAAGTCTTTTTCAATTTCTTGGCCATGTTCTTCGGTTTCAAGCGCGTGAATTACCACACCATCTTGCACATTAGAATTATTACCAATCCAGAGCGGAGAACCTTCATCACCACGGATAGAAGCTTGCGGCGAAATTAAAACCTTGTGTCCAATATGAACTTTGCCAATAATTGAAGCGGTTGGATGAATATAATCGGTTTTGGTATCAAGGTTTGGGCGGCTAATTTGCGATGTAAAAGAATTGTGTCCAGTATGCAAAATATGCGGTTTTTCAAAGACAAATTTATGATAAATAAAAAGCCCTAAAATTACTAAAACAATTTGAGAGACAAATAAAAAGACTAGTGTTTTCTTAGACATTGCCGAACTTAATAATTATTTAATTTAAGTTTTTATTTTAGCGGTTTAAATTAGTTTTAAGTTAAAAGTATTTATTAAACTGAAAATTATCTTAAATAACTATTAAGCTTAACAATTATTTAATTTGAGTTTTTTTTAAAATGGTTTAAATTAGTTTTAAGAGAGAGACGTTCAAAAGTTTATGTTAAATCCTGTAAAACCTCTTATTTCTACGAGGCAAAGTTTTCAAAATATTTCTTTAACTCAAAATAGCTCTTTAACTCAGGTTCAAAATTTTTCTCAGGCAAATATTTCAAATATTCAAAATATAAATAGCGAAGATAATAGTCGTTGGTTTTGGAGTGATATTCGTAAGGCCATTGGTGATTCGGTGCCAGTAGCGGCGACTTTATTTTTGACAATTGCTTCTTTGATTGGTGCGCCTTTTTTAGAGGCCATTGTTGAGCCAGTAGCCAGCTTTTTAAATTGGACTTCTTTATTAATAATTGCCAGCGACTTGCCAAGTATTTTTGAAGGAATTGGTGAAAGTTTACGGCAAATTAAAGAAATAATTACGCATCCTTCTTTTAAAGGCATGGTTTATGTTTTAAGTAAAATTATTCCTTTGTATTTTATTGCCGAACTTTTTACTGGTTCTGGGCTTATGCAGCGAATATTGCAAGGTAAAAAACTTGTAGACCCACAAAATGCTTTATATTTCAAATTAAAAAATTCTCTCAAGTCAAAAACAAAACCTAATCAAGCCTTTGCGAATATTACTTCAATTTGCGAAGCCATCAAAGCGCAATTGCTTAATTTGGGTGGTAATAGTTCTTTGCGTTCGGCTATTTGGTTTGTTCGAAAAGAATTTATTAATCGTTTTGTTTCGCATTTACCTTTTCATGGACTTTTTAAGGGCAATCAGGTATCACCAGCGGTTTTAGTTTTAATGCAATCATTAGCAAGTTTATGGTTGGCTTTGGCTTCTAATCTGTTACCACGAGCACAATATAATATAAAAAAAGAGGAATTATCGTAAAGCCTCCCCAGTTGTGATTTGAAGTTACTTATATAATCAAGCTGACAGTAATAAACTAATTTGTCAATTAATCAAGCTTTTGGTTTTTTGATTAGTTTTTTATATTTTTTTGCAATTTGAAACCCCAGTTTAACTGCCAAATATTGAGCTTGCGCTGTGCTTATATTAAACTCTAGTGCTATTTCTCTATAATATGCTTTAGGATTATTAATTATATATTCTTGTAGTTTTTTAAATCAACTTTACTACTTTGTCCGACGGGTTTGATATATTCATATAATTTGCCATTTTGGTCTAATTTAACCCAATTAAGAACGGTTGTTCTACTTATCGAAAAGGTTTCGGCGGTATTTGTTTTATTATTAGATTTTTTATAATGTTCTACTACTTTTTTTCTAAAATCATTACTATATTGTTTCATAATTGTTAATTTTGCATATATTTTTATATTTTATCTACTGACTATTAAATTTGTAGTGATTATTAAACTTTTAGAATTATTATAAATTTGCCCCCGGAGAGACTCGAACTCCCAACCTATTCCTTAGGACGGACTTGCTCTATCCATTGAGCTACGAAGGCTAAAAACTATAAAGCTCTAAAAACTTACTTAGAGCTTAGCATAGTTAATTATTAAGTTTTAAGAAGTGGCTTTTAAAAATTCTCTAAGCATCCATGCCATTTTTTCGTGCTGTTTCATTAAACCTGTCAAAAAGTCGCTGGTGCCCATGTCATTATATTTTTCGTCGCAAGTTTTTAAATCTACACGCAAATTACGAATAATAGTTTCTTGGTCATTAAGTAAGTTTTTAACCATGTCCCAAGCCTCTGGACACTCCTTAGCAGTTTCTTTAAGGCGGGTTTTCTGAGTAAATTCAATTAAAGTACCCACGGCGTGTCCACCGATTGTGCGTGCTCTCTCGGCAACTTCATCAATAATAATTTCAAGTTGTTCATAGTGTTGCTGAAAAAATTTGTGCAAATCATTAAAGTGGCGACCTCTCACATTCCAGTGATAATTGCGGGTTTTAGTATAAAGAACATATTCATCCGCTAGAAGAATATTCAAAATCTCGATTGCGCCTTCACGGTTTTGATCATCAAGTCCAATATTTGGTTTCATTTGTTTGTCTTTCTTGTCATCTGTTGAATTATTTTAATTATGCCAGTTTAAAAATTAAAAGAATAAAAATAAAAAATAACTATCATCTTAACCTCTCAATGCTATTTTTTAATATTTTGCATTTTACTTATAAAACAACTTTTGGCTTTTTTGCTACTTGCTTAGTTTAGTCTGAATATATCCTTCACTAACTGGAGATTGCCCTGAAAAATAGGTAATTCGGGTTAGGTTTTGGGAAGAATTTAATAATGATATAGGCAAAAAATATGCTTGACAGACAGCAACCCAGACAAAGAAAAATCAACTTTACTGTCAGAGAGAGGATTGTACCGGGGTCAGTATTAGGTATAATTCCTTTTATTTCGGAGGCAATTGCTCATCTAACAGCTTTACCAAATTTTGAGGAAAAATCTTATTTATTTATTGAAGATGCACCATTAGACTATCCAGATTTTGAATGGAATAATGAGACACCAATAGAATTTTCTTTTCAGACACCGACCGAAGTCTTGCAAGAAGAGCATTTTAAAGCACCCAATATACAAGAAGTTTCTTCGGAAATTTTCAATTCTAATGGACAAAATTTTAGCGAATTAGAGAAACAAGACACTTTTTCTTTTGATTATTTGCATAGTACCGATAATAATAATATTTTACCTAATATCTATTCAGCTAATGATTTGTTTGTAAATAATACTGCTGTTTCAGAAGAAAATAATACCCCAGAAACTGAGAATAATGAACAAACGCCCATAAAAAACACTAATACTCTCAATAATGATATACCAACCATAAACTTACCTCCTTCGGCAATTGTAGACCATAATACAACTGGTGGTATTGGAGAGCCGAGCTTAATCGATGCAAGTGGCTCGTATGATCTAGATGGTAATATTACTCGTTATACTTTTGATTTTGGCGACGGTAGCTCTTATACAGAGACAGTAGATAAAGCTCCTGATGGTTTGTTTGACGGCAAAACACATCATTCTTATTCAAGCGATGGGGAATATAAAATAATTACAACCGTAACTGATGATAAGGGAGAGACTGATAATGCTACAACAACTATTAATATTAAAAACCCTAATACCCCTCCAGACGCTGTTAATGATAGTATTACGCTTAATGAAGATACTTCACAAACTTTTAATGTTTTAACTAATGATACCGACATTGATGGAAATACTCTTGTAATAAGCACTTTTACAAATCCGATAAATGGTAATTTAATCAAAAACCCAAATGGAACTTTCACTTATACGCCCAATTTAAATTTCACGGGTACTGATAGCTTCACCTATACAATCTCAGACCGGGCTGGTGGTTTAGATACGGCAACTGTGAGTATAACCGTTAATCCGATAAATGATATTCCAGACGCTGTTAATGATAGTATTACGCTTAATGAAGACGGCTCACAAACTTTTAATGTTTTAACAAATGATACTGACCTTGATGGAAATTCTCTTATAATCAGCAGTTTCACAAATCCAATAAATGGTAATTTAATCAAAAACTTAGACAATACTTTCACTTATACTCCAAACGCTAATTATACTGGTTTGGATAGTTTTACTTATACACTCTCAGACGGGGCTGGCGGTTTAGATACGGCAACTGTGAGTATAACGGTTAATCCAGTTAATGATATTCCAGAAGCTGTTAATGATAGTATTACCCTTAATGAAGATACTTCACAAACTTTTAATGTTTTAATAAATGATACCGACATTGATGGAAATTCTCTTTCAATAAGCAGTTTCACAAATCCGATAAATGGTAATTTAATACAAAACGCAGATAATACTTTCACTTATACGCCCAATACTAATTATAACGGTTTAGACTCTTTCACTTATACAGTCTCAGATGGGCAAGGTGGTACAAGCACTGCAACCGTGAATATAACCATTAATCCAATAAATGATAATCCAATAGCTGTAAACGATACTATTACTCTTAATGAAGATACTTCTCAAACTTTTAATGTTTTAACAAATGATACTGATATTGACGGAAATACTCTTATAATCAGTAGTTTCACAAATCCAATAAATGGTAATTTAATCAAAAACTTAGACAATACTTTTACTTATACTCCAAACCCTAACTATAATGGCAATGATAGTTTTACCTATACAATCTCAGACGGACAAGGTGGTACAAATACTGCAACTGTGAATATAAGTGTCAATGCAATAAATGATAATCCACTAGCGGTTAATGATAGTATAAATACAAATGAAGACAGCACTCAAACTTTTAATGTTTTAAGTAATGATACAGATATTGACGGAAATAGTCTCATAATTAGTAGTTTCACAAATCCAGCAAATGGTAATTTAATACAAAACCCAGACAATACTTTCACTTATACTCCAAACGCTAACTATAATGGTAATGATAGTTTTACTTATACAATTTCAGATGGGCAAGGTGGTACAAGCACGGCAACTGTTAATATAACTGTCAATCCAGTTAATGACAATCCAGTAGCGGTAAATGATTTAAGAATTACAAATGAAGATACAAAATTAATACTCTCAAAAGCAGAATTGCTTGCTAATGACAGCGATATTGAGGGTGATACTTTAGAAATAATAGATGTAGTTTATACTGGGGTTTCAAATGGAAGTGTTAAGATTATTAATGATG
>CANLTT010000012.1 GCA_947494115.1 Candidatus Caenarcanales bacterium | reverse complement strand
TTTAGTATTTTTGAGTATTTTAATAATTCTTGAAAATCTTGATTTAATTTTTTTGATCTGTGTGATAAACCTTTAGTTAATACTGGTCTTCAAAAACAAATTTCCTAAAAAAATTCTCCGTTATTCTCTCATTCGACATAAGTTTATATAATTTTAGTCAATAAGTGAAATTATACAGTTTTTGTGGTAAAGTATTTGACTCATTACTAGAAAAACTTTTGTTGTGAAGTCAGAAAATAGCCTTGGTTGAAGCTATTAAATAAATGTAATAGTTTTATTGACCTTTTTCAGTGTTAGAATATATTGATTGAATCACTAACTTAAGATATTTGTTTTTAGGTTTACGAAGTATTTTGAATTCTTAGTCAAACAAAGTTCATGGGTTACAAAAGAAACAAATTACTACGATCTATCACTGGCAACTTAATATTCCAGTCAGGGAGTACATCTATGGAAAATGTTATTGGTTTATTTGATAGTAACAGAGCGGCTCAAGACTTTTATAAAGGTTTATTGTCATTAGTATTTGATTACAAAAATCTTCAGGACTTAGACAAATTAAATAATATAACAAATCATCCAGCTATTGATTTGGGTGATACTGATGCTAAGATTGCATTTCAAATAACTTCTGTTTCTGATCGTGAAAAGATTAAAAGTACTATAGAAAAATTTATTCAACACAAGTTGTATGAAAAATATGATCGTTTGATTATGCTTATTATCGGAAATAAACAAGCTTCATGTACTACAAATTTTGATACACAAGATAAATTTAGTTTTAATAAACAAACTGATATTTGGGACGATAACTATTTAATAAAAGAAATAGATAAACTTGATACACAAACATTAGAAAAAATAGAACAGTATCTCCAAGAGGAACTTGAGGAATATAAATTCCCAGAAAGATTATTTGATGAAGATATAAAACAATGTATTGAAATTTTAACAAGAGATTTTGGTAATAGTGAGGTAATAGACTCACTAATAGGAAAAAGAGGAGATAACTTTATAGAAAGAAAAAATGAAATAAATAATATTTCTTTACAATTCTTTAAAGATAAAATGCGAGGACACATAACACAATATAATAAGGCTATTAATGAATTTCTCTCTCTTCCAATAAATAAGGCTATAGAAAAAGATTACTTCTCTGTAGCTAAAGCCATAAATAATTACTACACAGATAACAAAAATAAGTTTATTTCATTTGAAGAAATGTTTAAAGAAATATTCACATTTTTAAATACTTATGATGATGAGATTAGTGGACTCAATACAAAACTTAAGATACTACTTCACAATATGTATTTTAATTGTGATATTGGGGAACAACCAAAATAGTTATGATTAAACCAACAAAATATACTAATATTAATTTATCTGTAATAGGTTTGAGTGCTGAAATAATTAAAGTATTGCAGTCTGATTCTGTACAGAAATATAATCAATTATTGGACAGAATTATTTATAAAAAAGGAGAAGAAGCAAAAGAAAATTTCTTATTAGCTTTAGGTTTTTTATTTCTACTGGGAAAGATTAAATACTATAAGCAAGAGGATGTTATTCAACTGCTAAGCTTAGGAGAAAGAGAGGTGAATTGAGATGAAGCTTTCAAAAATATATGCGAATAATCCCAACTTCCAATCCATTAGTTTTATTGATGGACTAAATGTAATCTATGGAGATAC
This sequence comes from Candidatus Caenarcanales bacterium, assembly GCA_947494115.1. Lineage (GTDB taxonomy): Bacteria > Cyanobacteriota > Vampirovibrionia > Caenarcaniphilales > Caenarcanaceae > CANLTT01. The sequence goes on along the minus strand of CANLTT010000012.1, from coordinate 20,483 downwards.
TGACGATACGATAAATCTTTCTACTGGAAAGGTGCAAGAACATAATTTAGGAAAAACCTCTCTTGTTCACTTGATTGATTTTCTTCTACTAAAGGAATTAAAAACAGATGATGATTTTATTAAGCATAAAGATAAATTTCTTGATTGGGTGTTTTTCTTAGAAATCAAACTCAACAATGGAAAATATTTAACTATTCGTAGAGCAATCGCTTCAAATACTAAAATTTCTTTTAAAGAGCATTTTTTAGGGAATCAAGATTTTACTAATGAAGAAAACTGGAATTGTCTTGATTTATCTTTGAACTCTACCAACGATAATTCTAACCCAAAGCATATTTTTCGAACAAAGTATTTAGAATTTGATATAGCAAAAGAATTTAAATTTAGAAATTTTTTAGCATACTTACTAAGAAAACAAGGAGCTTATTCAGAAGTATTCAGATTGGAAAAATTTAATAGAGGCAAAGATATTTACTGGAAGCCACTGTTATTTCATTTGTTGGGTTTTAATAAAAAGTTGCTAGAAGAAAAGTATTCTTTGGATGATGATATAAAAGAAAATGAGAATTTTATAAAAAAAAGTTTAAAAGAGAAAGAGTCAGAAGAAATTTACAAGTTAAAAGCGGCTATTGAAGCTAAAGAAGTAGAAAAGAATGAAGTAGCACAGAAATTAAATAGTTTTGATTTTTTTGAAAAAGAACAAAGTATTAATTTTGAATTAGTAAAGAATATTGAAACTCAAATATCAGAATTAAATAGAAGAGAATATGCTTTGAATTATCAAATTGAGCAGATTCAAAAATCATTAGATTCCTCAAATAAACCTTCTTTAAAGGTAGAAGATATACAAACTTTATTCAAGGAAGTTGAAATATTTTTCCCAAATGATCTGACAAAAACTTATCAGGAAGTCATTAACTTTTCAGAGCAAATAACAAAAGAAAGAGAAAAGTATTTGAAAGAAGAATTGATTGAATTGCAAGAAAAAAAAGATAGAGTTAATCTTGAGTTGAAAAAATTGAACAGTAAGAGAGTATCTGATTTATCTATGCTACAAGAAAAAGATACTTTTATAAAATATAAAAAATATCAAGAAGATTTGGTAAAACTAGAGAGTGAAATTTTCTCTTATAAACAGAAATTAGAGAATGCTAAAGCTCTTGAAAAATATCAGGATGAAATAGATAAAAATTATGAACAAGTAAAAAAACTAGCTAATAAAATAAAAGAAGAACTTGATAAAGAAAATGACAACTTTGGAAAAATAAAAAAAATATTTCAGGAAATTTATAGAAAAACTTTTGAATATACAGCCCTTTTAATAGTAGAACCTAATAAGAATGGTAATGTTGAATTTAAAACAGATGTACTCGGACAAAATCAAGATTCAACAGCAAAGGATAAGGGAACTACTTCCAAGAGAATTCTTTGTGCTAGTTTTGTTCTAGCTATCTTAATAAACTACTCACAAAATTCATTTTTTAGATTTGCATACCATGATGGAATACTTGAAGGGTGGGGTGATAATCATAAAATAGCTTTTATAAACTTAATTCGAGAATATTGCAAAGAATATAATATTCAGTACATTATTAGCTTGATTAAAAGTGAAATACCAAAGAGTTTTGATTCCGTAAATAGTTTTTTTAAAGAAAATGAAATCAGAAGAATCCTAGGAAGAAAAGATACTCTTTTTAATATTGAGTTTTGATTTTAGTTAATACTGTATAGTCAAAGCAAAAATAAAAAATTCACTAGTTTTATAATATTGCTTAAAATGAAAGAAGCTGAAAATTAAATAAATATGGACTTTAACCGTTTTACCGAAAAAACTCAAGAAATTATTGCGCGTTGCCAAAATATTTTACATACTTATTCTCATCATGCACTAGAAGCCGAACATTTGCTTCTTTCTGCGATTGAAACAACCGATTCAATTGTAAATAAAATTTGCCAAACCGCCGAAATCGACACAAAAAAAATAATAAACGAACTTGAAGCTCATCTGGCCAAGGCTCCCAAAATCCAAAGTCCGCTCGGGCCAGTTCCAAATGACCAATTATTTATTTCGCAAAGAACAAAAGATTTACTCGAACTTTCTGACCAAAAGCGGGAACTCATCCATGATGAATATACAAGCCTAGAACATATTTTATTGGCTTTGGTTGATCCTAAAACTAAAGGTTTTGCTTCTGAACTTTTGCAAAAACAAGGCTTAAGCGAAGAAAAATTATTTCAGGTTTTGGCTAAAGTGCGTGGCAATCAGCGTATCACAAGCACAAATCCTGAAGCGGTTCAAGATGCGCTCGAAAAATATTGCCAAGATTTAACCCAATCGGCCACCCAAGGCAAATTAGATCCCGTGATCGGCCGTGATGAAGAGATTAGGCGTTTAATGCAGATTTTGAGCCGCCGTACTAAAAATAATCCAGTTTTAATTGGTGCGGCCGGTGTGGGTAAAACAGCGATTGTTGAAGGTCTGGCCGAACGAATTATGCGTGGTGATGTTCCAGACAGTTTAAAAAATAATCGGGTTTTGGCTTTAGATATGGGTGCTTTAATTGCAGGTGCCAAGTTTAGAGGCGAATTTGAAGAAAGACTAAAAGCTGTTATTCGAGAAGTGCAAAGAAGTTCGCAAAATACAATTTTATTTATTGATGAATTGCATACCGTGGTAGGAGCTGGCGCAACGGGCGGAACGGATGGTGGCATGGATGCAAGCAATTTGTTAAAACCCGCTTTGGCACGTGGTGAATTAAACTGTATTGGAGCCACAACTTTAGATGAATATCGTAAATTTATCGAAAAAGATGCCGCTCTAGAAAGGCGTTTTCAGACCATTTTTGTAGATGAACCAACCATTGAAGATGCAATTTCGATTTTGCGTGGCCTTAAAGAACGCTATGAAATACACCATGGAGTGCGCATAAAAGATTCGGCAATTATTGTGGCGGTCAAACTTTCGGCACGTTATATACCTGATAGACGGCTACCAGACAAAGCAATTGATTTGATTGATGAAGCGGCCGCTTGGCGTAGGCTTGAAATTGATTCTATGCCAGCTAAACTTGATGAAATCGAACGTAAATTAATTCAGCTTGGAATTGAAAAGGCGGCTTTAGAACGTGAAATTGACACAGATCAAAGAGCCTCTGAAAAATTGGCTGAAGTTGAGCAAGAAATGGCTGAACTCAACAAAGAAGCCGAAGTTTTGCGTGAAAAATGGAAGTCTGAAAAAGAACATATTGGTAAATTACGCTCAATTAAAGAGGAAATTAAAACTATTCGTTCTATGGTAGATCAAGCCGAAAGACAAGCAGACCTTCAGAAAGCGGCTGAGCTTAAATATGGCAAATTGCATGAACTTGAAAAAGTGCTTAAACAACTAGAAACTTCGACTTTGTCTTTGGATAATGCTCAACGTTTGCTCAAAGAAGAAATTGACGAAGATGATATTGCAACCGTTGTCTCAAGCTGGACACGTATTCCAGTAACCAAGCTTTTAGATTCAGAAATGCGTAAACTGCTAAACCTTGAGCAAGAGCTGACCAAGAAAGTTATTGGACAGAGCAAAGCGGTTACAGTTGTGGCTGATGCCTTGCGCCGTGCACGAGCTGGTCTTAAAGATCCAAATCGTCCAATTGGTTCTTTTATGTTTTTGGGTCCAACTGGTGTCGGCAAAACCGAATTGGCCAAGGCTGTAGCTGGAACTTTATTTGACAATGAAAATTCAATGATACGCCTTGATATGAGCGAATTCCAAGAAAAACATTCTCTCGCTCGTTTAATTGGTGCTCCTCCCGGTTATATTGGACATGACCAAGGCGGCCAATTAACTGAACTAGTGCGCCGAAACCCATATGCTGTAATTTTGTTTGACGAAATCGAAAAAGCCGATTCAGATATTTTTCATGTTTTATTACAGGTTTTAGATGATGGCCGCTTAACTGACTCACAGGGAAGAGTGGTTGATTTTAAAAATACCGTAATCATCATGACAAGCAATTTAGCCAGCCAATTAATTTTAGAGCGGCAAATTCGTTTGGCAATCGGGGGCGGCAGTTCAGAAGAAGGTTTAGATACGCAAGTGCGAGAAGTTTTGGCACAACATTTTAGACCAGAATTTTTAAATCGTATCGATGAAATTGTGATTTTTCATTCTCTGAGAGCGGATGAACTCAAAGATATTGTTAATGTTCAGCTACAAGGGCTTGAAGAAAGATTGGCCGATAAACAAATCAAAATTAATTTTAGCGAAAATGCCAAAGAACATTTAGCCATGACTGGTTATGACCCAATTTATGGAGCAAGGCCGCTTAGACGTATTATTCAAAAAGAAGTCGAAAATCCGCTTGCTATGAAGTTGCTTGGCCGTGAAATTAGCGGTGGTGATAATATAAATGTCGATTTGGGCCCCGATGGTTTGGTTTTTGAAAGGCAACCACGTTATGAAAATTCTTAGAAAAAGTTTTAAAAATAGCTTAAATTTATTTCAAATTAACTTTCATTAAAAAAAATATATGAGTAATAATCCAAAACTTCCCAAAATCCTGTAAAATTTTAAAACTGTTTTTATGAATTTTTAAAATGAAAAGACGTAGCTCTGTAAAAAAAATCTGCCCAAAGTGCAAAATGGTTAAGCGTAAAGGTGTTTTATTTGTAATTTGCGAAGAAGCCAGACACAAACAAAGACAAGGTTAAAAAAGGAAAAATAAATGACAAGATTAGCAGGCATCGATATACCGTCCGATAAAAGAGTTGAAATTGCTTTAACTTATATTTATGGCATTGGTCGCAAAACATCGCAACAAATATTAAATGCTTTAGAAATTAGCTTTCATGCCAAATCTAAAGAACTCACCGCTGAGCAAGTTAATCAAATTCAAAAATATATTACCGATAAACTCAAAATTGAAGGTGATTTAAGACGTGAAATTAATTCTCATATTCAGCGTTTAGTAAGCATTAGCTGTTATCGTGGAATTCGCCATCGTGAAGGTTTACCCGTAAGAGGTCAAAAATCTCGCAATAAAGGTGGCAAGCGCCGTGAAAAAAGAAGAAAAAGAGCCAATTAAATAGTTGGGCTAAATATTAAATTAAAAACCTTGCTCTGGGCAATCTTAGAGCAGGTGGCACTTTTGTGTTTTGTTAAAAAAGTTTGATTACTATAAAAAAATTAGCAAACTATAACTTTAACTCTCTCAAGTGCTGTTATAATTTCATCTGAAAAAAACCTAATGTGTAAATATTCAAGTGTCAGAACAAAGAAACTATAAAATTATTTATATGCTACCTGCAACCATGGATGAGCAGGCAGTTGATGAGTTCATTCAGAAGTTTGAAGCCGAAGTGAATCAACATACCGCTTCTGTAAATTCAACCAATAAAACCAGACACCAAATGGTTAAAACATCGGTAAACAAAGGTGCTCGTAATATTTATTTAATTACAAGCAATGTAACCGCTAATTCACAAGCTATTGCCGAATTAAACCGATTTTTAAGATTAGCTCAAGGTGTAGTCATAAATCTTTTAATTCTTAAAGAAGACAAACAATTGGCCAATGCCTAGTATTCAAAAGGTTGTGCAACTTATTTTGTAAAATATAAATTAGGTTGTACTTCTTCGTTTAGGCGGCATTTGTTACAATTAAATAAACTAAAATTTCAAAAACTATGTCTCTCAATAAAGCTGTTATTACTGGAAAACTTCTAGAAGATCCCGAGACTCGTTACACCAACTCTGATGAAGCGGTAACTCGTTTGTTAATTGAGACTGGCGAAAATGTAAAATTAAAAGTTGCTTGCTGGAGAGCTTTATCGGAACAAGCCAAAAACTTAAAAATCGATGATATTGTAATTGTCGTTGGCTCTTTGATTACCTCTTCTTACAAGACTAATACTGGGCTAAACCGCAAAGATTTTGAAGTTAATGCCAGAGAGATATATCAATTGTCCAGTATTCCACAAAGTTTAAACCCCATTGCGGCTAATAATAAAGCGGCTAATTCAGGTTCTAGCCCTGCTGTTAAAGAAACGAAGCTCAAAAATACTGAAGAAGATTTAAGTGATGTTTTACTTTCCGAAGAAGAAATACCTTTTTAAAATTGACTAATATTACTAAATATACTGGTTTAATTATTTTGCTTTCATCTGTTGCTTCTTGCTTTACAGCGCAGATTATCAAGCTTATAACTAATTTATTGCAAAAACGCAAATTTGATTTTGGTATTTTGGTGCAAACTGGTGGAATGCCTTCGAGCCACAGCGCAATGGTTACTTCTTTGGCAACTGGAGTGGCCTTGGTGGAAGGCTTATATTCTACTCAATTTGCTTTGGCTCTTTGTTTTGCCCTAATTGTAATGTATGATGCAACGGGCGTACGCCGTTCTGTTGGCATTCAGGCTACCATTTTAAACCAAATTATTTCGGAGTTTAACAATGACAACCCCGAGCTTAAAATGCAAAGAATAAAAGAGCTTTTAGGACATACTCCTTTTGAGGTTTTAGCTGGTTGTTGTCTTGGGGCTTTAATGGGTTTTACATTTTGGTCTTTGGGTTTAATTCATTAATATTTTCAAAAAAGCCTTTACTTTTAGGCCAAAAAGCTGTACAAATATCTTCTAGTTTGTATTTTATAAAATTATGGCAAATATTAAATCAGCAAAGAAAAGAATTAAAACCAATGAACGTGATCGCAAGCAAAATGTGGCTGGCCGTTCCAAAATAAAGACTTTAATCAAAAAAATTGCTACTGTTTCGGAAGAAAAACAAGCCAAAGAATTAGTAAGCACAATTTATTCTCAACTTGATAAAGCCTCTAAAGCGGTTATGCATAAAAATAAAGCTAGTCGCTTAAAAAGTCGTATTGCGCAAAAAGCTAAAAAATTAGCCGTTAAATAAAATTCCTGACTACGGTACAAAACTCTGAAATAACCAATTGAGAGGGTCTTTTTTCTAAAGAATTTTACTTTGAAAGCCCCCTCCGCCCCCTAAAGGGGGAACTCGGATTGTATAAAGATAAAGAAACACATAAACTCTCTCTTGTAAGGCGATTTCAATCCTTTAATTTTTGACAAGCAATTTCCTCTAGATCTGGCTCTGTGAGAGAGGATAAAAATTCCCCCTTTAGGGGGCTAGGGGGCTTTGAGAGAGAATTTCAAGTTTTGAGTTGTATTGTTTTTTCTTGCTTTTGCTATAAATAAAATTAAAAGCTTTAAGTTAGTGGAAGCAAAGATTCAGCGAGAATTTGGCGCAATTGTGATATTCCAAAAACAAAAGCCGCCAAAGAAATAATAATTATAAAAGCCGCCTTAGAGAACTTAATTGCTTTGCTTTCGGTTTTATTTTGAATATTTGGAATTAGCAAAAAAGAAACCGCCAACATCAATAAATCTTCAATTGTGGCTGTCCATGGTGGTCTTTGCACTAAATTGCCATAACATCCACAGGTTGGTGCTTTATGTATGGTTGCCCAAATCGTGAGCGGAATCATTAAACCTAAAAGAATTTGCATGCCTAAAAGCCCTAAATGCAAATTAAAGTTTAAAAGTACGGCCAAACCAATTATAATTTCAATCACAATTAAGGCCAGAGCCATAAAAAACAAAAACTTGGCTGGCAAAGGTAAACGGTAAGCAATTAATTGTTGCAAAAAGCTTTTTAACGGAAACAGCTTGCTAAAGCCCGCCACCACAAAAACAGAACCTAAAATAAAGCGTGTAATTCTAACTAATAAATGCTTGGGAAGGGAATTTTTTATCATTTATAATACTCTTTTCAATTCTCTTTTTAAGGCTGATTTACGCATTGAATTTAGTAAACCAGCTGTAATCAAAGCTTGTAAAATTATATAAGCAATTAAACCTAAACCAGAAGCAATTCCAGCTTGAATATAGGCATTTTTGCCATTTGGAAAACCTGGTTTATAATTTGTCCAAGTTTTTTGATAAATCACGAATAAATCATCAAAAGTGGTTTTGGCTTTTGACCAGTTTTGCGGAATAGAAGCCCAAATATTTTCAATGGTTATATTTTTGTATTTGAGCCAACGTTCGGCCGCTTCTTTGTCTTTTTTAACCTGCTCTGGAATGTCTTTTTCGATTTTGGCTTGTTTAACTTGATAACGCGCTAAGATTTCGGCAATTTGTTTAACGGTAATTTCGTATTTTTGATAATTGCCTTCGGCCTCGGTAATAAGATTTTTAAGCGTAATATTGGCTTGGTCGTTTAAATAAGGAAACTGCAAGGCCAGCAAAAAAAAGAATAAAACCAAAACAACTTTAATGATGGTGTCTACAAAACTACCAAATTGTCCAAAAACCCAACCCAAAAAATTAAAAACAATATTCGATCTTGCATTTCCAGCTTTGCTAACGGCTTCCCGCACAAAATCAAATTTTTCTGGTCTTAAACCCGCTTTGGCCAGTTCTTCGTCTTTAAGCTGATAATTAGGTGGTTTATTTTTAATTAATTTCCAAACTTCTTGCATTAAATTTCGCCGTTCGGCATTATTCATTTTTAAAGGCAAATATTCCGAATTATTTTGACTAAAAGGGTTTTGGTTTTGCGGTGAATTCATGAGAAGTCAATTATTTGTATAAATATAAATTTAATTTAGCAGTATATTCTCTAAAATGCGAACAGGTATTTTTTCTTGCTTTAAAAAGCTTTTTATTTGCGAAATTGTAAGTTCACCATAATGCAATAAAGAAGCCAATAAAGCCGCATCTGCTTTTGTTTTAGAAAAAACCTCCCCGATATGTTCCAAACAACCCGCACCACCAGAAGCTATAACTGGTACATTTACAATTTCGGCAATCGCTTTTGTTAAAGGAATATCATAGCCAGCCTTGGTTCCATCGGCATCCATGCTTGTTAGCAAAATTTCGCCAGCCCCTAAAGAAACCACTTGTTTTGCCCATTCTAAAGCATCAAGGCCAGTTGCTTGTCGGCCACCTTTAACATAAACTTCCCAACCAGAGGTCATATTGACTGAACTTTTAATATCTAACGCAATTACAATACACTGAGAACCGTATCGCTTTGCGCCCTCTTTTATTAAGTTAGGATTGCGCACCGCCCCAGAATTTATGCTTACCTTGTCAGCTCCCGCCCTTAAAAGTTCACCAATATCTTCGGGTTCATTTACGCCGCCGCCCACCGTTAAAGGAATAAAAATTTGTTGAGCCGTGCGTCTAATTACATCTAATAAAGCATTACGAGCTTCAATTGAGGCAGTTATGTCCAAAAAACAAATTTCATCTGCGCCACCATCATTATAGGCTTTCGCCAGTTCTACAGGGTCGCCAGCGTCTTTAAGGCCAATAAAATTTATGCCTTTGACCACACGGCCATTTTTAACATCTAAGCAAGGAATTATTCTTTTTTTGAGCATTTTAAATTAAACAAATTGATCGCTTCAAGTACCCCCTAGCCCCCTTAACAGTGGGAATTTGAAGGATTAGGGAATTAAATTATTCAAGAAAGAATTGAACAAATATACATTTAGCTCCCTCTGTTAAGAGGGCGGGGGGAGTACTTTGAATGAAGTTCTTTAGAAGTAAATTATACATAGTTCAAAGAATTTAAATACGTTTGCGCTACTAAAGCCAATTTTTTATTTTTTTATTTGGATTTATTTAGATTTAATATTAATGTTTTTTAATTTTTTGTAAATATAAACCGAGCTTTTCCATTTCTTAACTCGGGAAAACTATATTTGTTTTACAGGCTAAATATTTATTTAAGGTAGGTTTGCTATGGGTGTTGAAGATTCATTAATTTTTGATTGGACTTCTCGGGCTGGCATAAATAAAGCAGTACAAAATGGTAATGGTTTTAAATATCTAGATTTGAATAAGGTTAAAGCCCAAATTGACACAAATCTTGCGGCAAAGGATCTAAGAAACAAGAATGCAAAAGACCTTGTTGATAGCTTTGCTCGCCGCAATAATGATAATGATGCTGACTATATTGTAGGAGATGGTGGTGCAAATGAATGGAAGGCTTTTGGAGGTTTTCTAGAAAACTATGGTGATTTATCGCCTGGTGAGATAAGAGACATTGATGTAAATGATGCTATTCTTGAGAGACCAAAGATTGGGGAGACCCCAGAACATCGTGCGACGGAAATAGCAGAGCTTGATGTCAGAGATGTTATTGCCGAAAAAAAGAATAGAAAGTGGGAATGGAGAGAGGGTATGTTAGATGTTTCAGCACCAGCAACACAAACATCACTTACAGCTTCAATGAGTCAAATTGGGCCATTCCCAGTTATAAGAATTGACAATATTCCACAAGAATTGAAATACGACCAGTTGCCCGAAGAAGTTTCATTTTCTTTGGGGGGTAAGGAATTTTCCATTTCTAGAGATCAATTATTTAATATTGATGGCAATGGAGAAGTTACTACTCAAGAGAAAGAAGGCACAACTATTTCTTTTCCCATAGATAGTTTCTTGGACTTTGATGAAGCGTTTAATCTTGAAGCTAACACTCCTTTGGAATTTACTAACAATAATACTTTAATAAATTCGTTTGTTTTTCCTCAGAGGGGAAATTTTGCTGGGCCAAAAGCAGAAGTGTCGGAAAGTGAAAAAATTTCTACTGGTAATACAATTACTTTAGGGGAAGGTGTAAAAGATGAATTAAATAGATCTCTTGCAAAGCTTTATAGTAATGATCCTAGCTCTTCTCTCACAACTAAAACTGTTGTTGTCAGCAAAGAAGGATCATCAACAGAATTACCAGAAAATGCTTGTAATTATGATTTTAATTTGGGCACTTTAACTATAAATGAAGAAATAACGATACCAGAAGGTGCAACTTTAAAACTATCCTTCATTAACACGAATACTAATACTAATAAAACCGTTAACTTGACTTTTCCTCCGCAAACTACTGAAGTTAAATTAACACCAGCTAATCCAAACGGAAACACAAACCCAGCAAATGAAACTACAGAAATACCAGCAATGTTAGATACAACAAAGAATAAAGATACTCTTACCACGTTTTACACAAGCAACACTGAGACTTTCAATCAGTTAGGTATAACAATAGATAGTACTAATCCAACAGATGACAATTTGCAGGGCTTGGCTTATATACAGCAAATTTATGAAACAGCAAAAACTGCAACTCAAACTCAAGACCTAGCATTAGAAGAGTTGTTAAAAAATGATAGTTTGTCAATCGGCCAAAAACTACAATTATCGATCGGTTTAGACCTGCTTGGAGTGAAGCCTGACAAAGTAACAACTGATTATAAAGCTTATATTCCAGAAACTACAAGTAAATTAAGTGGAACAGATTCAGCAGACAAAACCAAAATAGTTATGTATCTAAATGGTACTAATCAAGGGGGTATTGCAAGCGGAAAATGGTTTACTGGTGGGACAGAAACAACTTTATTAAAAGCCAGCCAAGCTTTATTTAATGGGGCAACTTCTATTGGCCGTACTCAAGGTGACAATAAAACAACCGCAATCAAAAAAGCCGCTTTAGGTTGGTTGGCAATTTATTCTGCTAGCCGTTCACAAGAAACTTTAAAAGAATTTGCGGTTCAGTTTTTAGTTGCAAATGATATTACTAATACCTCTACTCCTGAGCAAAGAAAAGCAATTCTTGAGCCGATTATACAAACCTTAGAATCTGATACTAAGGGTGAATGGACTACTGATAAAGATCGCAAACTTTTAATTAATGGTACTCAAGCACAAACAGCAGAAGGCAAGCCAATTACTTTAACTTCTACTAGCTGGGATGATGGCTCTGGTTTAATAGCGGCTGAAATACTAAGGTTGGTTTTTAAAGGCGACTATAAAACCGCTTTAGCGAATGATGATAATATGTATACTGAGTATGCTAGGAATGGTGAGAACGGTGGTGTTTGGTCGGCTGAAAATACTTAGATAAATAACTAAAGCATTTTTTTATTGCGGAAAAACAAAGTAGTAATAATTATAACCAAAATGCAAATTAAAACAATAATTAAAAAAGCAAAACTATGTTCTTGCAATGGTAGTTTTACATTCATTCCATAAAAACTTGCAATAAAATTTGGAATCATAATTACAATTGTAGAAGCGGTTAAAAATTTCATAACGCCATTTAAATTATTAGAAATAATCGAAGCATATGCATCCATGGTGCCAGTTAAAATATTACTACAAATATTAGACATCTCTATTGATTGGCGGTTTTCAATTAAGGTGTCTTCGAGCAATTCAAGGTCTTCTTCATAAATTCTAAAATATCTAATTTTTTCTATTTTTTCGAGTACCACCTGATTAGCACGCAAAGCGGTAGACAAATAAACCAAACTTTTATTTAAACTCAACATTTTAAGTAATTCTTCATTTTTGGTTGCATTGCGCAAGACTTCCTCAACATAATCTATTTTTCGGCTGATTTGGCGCAAATAAGTCATATACAAAACTGAGATTTTAAATAGAATTTGCAAAACAAAACGAACTTTTTTATAAGTATCAAAAGTGCGCACTTTGCCGCTGGTAAAATCGGTTAGCAAAATTGGGTCTTGCCCTGAAACGGTAACAATTACTTTATCGGTCAAAATAATACCCAGTGGGTAAGTATCATAGCCACCCAGTGTGGTTACGGGGTAATTTACAATAATTAAAGTTTGGGCTTCTTCTTGGTCAATGCGTGATCTTTCGTCTTCGTCCAAAGGGTATTGAAAAAATTCACGTTCAATATTTAAATTAGTTGCCAAAAGGTCAATTTCTTCAGCGGTTGGGTTTACGACATGAATCCAAGAACCTTTTTCGGTATTTTCGATACTGTCAATTTGTTTTAGGCGGCCACTAACCGAATTATATATTTTGATCATGCAAACTTTTATTTATTCATTCAAGAAATATTCCCATACTTAGGCCTTTTGGGCGGAAATATTTATTGGGCTTGGCTTTTTAGAAAACTTTTCATCAATCCATTTCGCCAATATATTTGTTAATTTACCAGATATTAGCATTAAAGCTTCAAGCAAAACTAAACCCAAAGCACCTGTTAAAGTTTTGGCTAGTGGTTTTTTGGCTTTAAATAAATTTTGTGTCATCTGAATAATTTTGTCTGGTATCAATAAACCAAAAACTATGCCCGAAATAGCTTCGCCTACAACTTCGATAATTGTTTTGAGCTTTGAACAACCTTCTTTTTTGGCATGCTCAATTTTGTCTTTGATGTTTACAACCAAGCAGAGGCCTTCTACAAGCATAAAAGCTGGTTTTAAGAATTTATTATTCTTGGCAATTTTAGCTAGCTTTTCAGAAGATTCGGTGGCCAATAAAAAAATATCATATGTAAAATAACCAATTTCTTTAAATATTTCTTTAATAAGCTGAGCTGGTTTATGGTGTTTTTTTGCTGGGTTTATTGGTTTATTATTGCTGGAGCTTATTATTGAAGTATTATTAGTTTGTGAAATTGGTATTATTGTCGGGCTAGCTGAATTTGTAGCCTTAACTCGCATAATATTATTAAATATAGTTTCTTAAGGAATTCTTAATTTAATCATAGCAAGTAATTACTAAATTTTTGAAAGCCCTTAAATTTGCAATATTATCAAAACTTGGCTGTAAGCAAAATTTATAGTTTTTATTTTGTGAGTAGAGTAAAATGTTTGAGCTGTAAATTACAAATAAGCAATTGCCGACATAGCTCAGGGGTAGAGCGGCGCTCTCGTAAAGCGTAGGCCGTGGGTTCAAATCCCATTGTCGGCTTATAATAACTAAATGACAATTACCATTACTCATCTTTATCCTCAACATATGTCTTTGTATGGCGACAGAGGCAATATTTTAGCTTTGCTTTATTGGGCAAGCCAGCTTAATTTAAAAATAAATGTACAAAACTGCTCTTTAAATGAGCCAATTGACCAAAACACTAAATTAATTATGCTTGGTGGTGGCCAAGATCATGATCAAGAAAAGGTTCTAAAAGACCTTCTAAACCGCCGAAATGAATTAAACGATTTGATTTTGGGCGGAGCGATTTTTTTGGGTATTTGTGGCGGTTATCAACTTTTAGGAGAATACTATGAAGTAGCCGATGGCAAACGTTTAGACGGCTTAAATTTGCTGGGGCTTTATACCAAAAAAGCGGGCATTGGCGAAAAAAGAATTATCGGAAACGTTAAAGCTAAAAGTAATTTATTTGGTCTTTTAACGGGTTTTGAAAACCATGGCGGACGAACTTTTTTAGGCCGAAAATTAAAACCTCTCGCTCAAATTGTGCAAGGCGGTGGCAATAATGCGCAAGACCAAACTGAAGGAGTTCTACAAAATTATGGGCAAGGCTTAATTATAGGAACTTATTTTCATGGTTTTTTACCTAAAAATCGCCAAGTTGCCCAATTTATACTCAAAAAAATCGCTCAAGCAGAGACTGAAAATTTTGAGAATATCTTAGAAAATATAAACCAAAAGATTTGTAATTATTTGCCCTATTAAACCGCAGTAACTGCTTGCAAAGGCAAAACATTTACATATTTATGGCCACGTCTTTCTGAGAATTTAATGGTGCCTTCGATTAAAGCATAAATCGTAAAATCTTTACCAAGACCAACATTTTCGCCTACTTTAAGCTTAGTACCAACTTGACGAACAATAATTCCGCCAGCATTTACTTTTTGTCCACCAAATAGTTTAACTCCACGGCGTTTTGCATTACTATCACGTCCATTACGGCTGGAACCGCCTGCTTTTTTACTTGCCATTGTCTTTAAAAATAAATAAAACTTTGTGAATAAAATTTACCACAAAATGGCTAAGTTTTTCATTTAACTAAACTGAAAACTTCGCTAATTTATTTTTGAGTTAGTTTTTAAATACAATAAGCCTTATAAAGCATTATGAAATATTTATTTTTAGTTTTTATGTTTTCGGCAAACTTAGCTTATAGTCAAGCAATTCCGCCACAATATATGCCTGGTGCGATTTTAAACCATGAAATGAATTATAGAAAATATTATCAAAATCAAATAAATCATATTCCTTCGTCTAGCTTAGAGCCGCAAGAGAGCAATGTTTATATAGAAGAAGACGTTTTGCCATCTGAATCTTCAGCTTATGGTTTATTAAAAGTGCCTAATTCGGATAAAGTTTTTATTATTGGTCCAGAATAAATTTAATGCAAGAATTTTTAAATGCTGATTGGGCAATTATATTGGGTTCGGGTTTGTCTTTTGATTTGCCTTTTATGGTCAAAAAAGAAATTCCTTATTCTCAAATTGATGGTTTACCAGAGCCAAAAGTGCAAGGTCATAAAGGCATGGCTTATTATTATGAACTCGAAAATCGCCTAAAAGTTGTGGTTTTTTCGGGAAGATTTCACCTCTATGAAGGTCGCTCTGTCAAGGAAGTTCAGTCTATTATTGATTTAATTTATAATTCAAAAATAAAAAATATTTTAATTACTAATGCCGCTGGTGGTATAAGCAAGAATTTGCAAGTTACGGACTTAATGCTTATTAACCAAATTAAAGACTTTCAGAATAATGGTGATTTATCTGAACCAATGGGTCTTTTGAATTGTTTGGACAAAAATACTTTGAAAATTTCTGGTTCTTTGTTTGATTTTTTAAAGCAAGAACTTAAGTTAATTGAAGGTTCATATGCCGCTGTTTTGGGACCAAATTATGAAACTTTTTCCGAGATAAATTTATTTAAACTATTTAATTGTTCTGCCGTTGGAATGTCTACTTATTTAGAGGTCAAAAGGGCTTTAGAACTCAATTTAAATATAGCGGCCGTTTCGGCTATTACCAATTTATGGTCTCAAACAGCTAATCCAAGCCATGCTGAAGTTCTAGAAAATTCCTCGGCCACTTTAGCTAAATTAAATAAACTTTTTTGTAAAATTTTAAATCTTTCAAATTAATTTTATTTTTTCAATATAGTTATTTTAGTCCTCTGAGAGGTTTATTCTCGAATTAATAATATTTGTTTGTTATCAAAAAACTTTTTTCAATGAGTATTAAGGAAAAAGAAAAAATGTTAGCATTTAGAAAATTAATAACTTTAAGCTAAAAAATTCCTGTGAGCAAAAATATTTCTCAATTTAAAACACTTGTTCAGCGTAACCAAAAAGGTAATATCTGGACTTGGCTACTGCTTCTAGCCATCATTTTACTTGGAATAATTATGATGTTCATTGGCATGGACTTTGGTATAAAAACCATGACCCTGACTCGGGTGCAACATGCCGCCAATGAAGCCGTTTTGTCATATGCGCGCTCCTTGGTAAAATTGAGAGATAATCAACTTTCTAAGACAAATGCTGGTAAGTTGGCCGCCATTGGCGCAAAGGGACTTGATGATGCTGATTTAAGCAATGTCAAAGCGATAGATTTTTCTTTTGCTGGCTTGACTTCGGTTTATAATCCTAATGCTTCTTCGTCTCCTATCAAGTCTAAGGCTACTATTCCGGGCGCTTCTTCGCTTGAATATACCGAAGCTTCTCAGATTCTTTTGTATAATATTTGGAAAGAAAAACTAACTGATGCCGGTGGTGTTAATGATGTTAGACAAAATCAATGTTATGTTTCGCATGATGAATCTCGTTTTAGCTTAAATAAATCAAGCTCTCAAAATACCTGTGTTGTAAGCGAGAAAATTCTTAGCCCTCTTATGTCTTTAAGGTGGTCTTTTGAGTCTGCGGCATATGGGCAAGGTCCTTGTTGTGATAAAGCGGCCAAATGTGGCGCAAGCGGAAACGATAACGATTTTTGTGTTGTGCTCAAGGTGAACGGTCGTATTGATCCAATCTTGTCGGGTGGCTTACCTTTTTTACATGATTTAGGCATTATCAAAGATGGAAACTTTACCCTTCAGGCTCGTGCCGTTGTCAAAAAAATGGCTGAGGGTGCCACTTTGGGTGATAATGTTTCAGATGATACTGTTACTTTGCAAGCCAATCAACCACAGGTCTGTGAATTTAGCTGCTCTTATCCTCCAGAGCCAAAAGATCCTGTAACGGATTCTGTTGATTCTTTAATAGTCAAAGGTCAAATTACCCCCGATGGTCTTATGCAATGCTTAAGTGCTCCAGATGCTTGCGTTAGGCATGAACCAGCCGTTTGTGATTTCGATAAGTTTCCAGAGTCTGAATACTTAAAATGGAATCCAGACTTGAAATCTGACAATGGAAAAGTTGTAGATCCTGATAGTGGAAAGGAATATCCTTCAGGAGAATCTCATTATTATGATGTTGGTAAAAAGCAAGGTCGTGGTGTTGCCATTTCGGTTCCACCTTATAACCTTTATGGGCCTGCTGGTAATTTAATTTCTTCTTGCGGTTCTGGCAGTATGTGTGGAGCAAAATGTCTTTATCCAACTGATTGCGGAAATGCTAAAGATGGCTGCACAAAATGCTCTGAAGAAAAAATTTGTGTTGAGCCAAAATGCGGAGATTCATGTACGCAAGATGGTGAATGTTTAGGTTCGGCAAAAGAAGGTTGTCCTGTTTGCGTAAATGGTAGATGCGACACAGTGGTAACTTGCCCTAATAAAACATGTAAGGTAAACAAAGACTGTCAAGGTACAAGCAACAATACAAATTGTGTTTGCACGAAAGCCCCTGGTGCTTCTACTGGTACCTGTGATGCTAATTGTCCTGTGATAACTTGTGCCAATTCTGAGCCTTGTCAAGCTGTTGGTGGTGCAAAGTGTGTTTGTGACACTGATAAAACAAAGACTTGTCAAAAATGCCTAGATGTTAAGTGTAATAATGATTCCGACTGCTCCTCTATGGCTGGCTCTAATTGCAAGTGTGATTCAAGCACGAAGAAGTGTAAAGTTGTGGATCCTCCATGTCCGCCAACCTGTGGGCCAGAATGCAGAGCTAATCCAAAATGTAAGTGTGAAGGAGATAAATGCGTAGAAGAATGTCCACCAACCTGTGGGCCAGACTGTACAGCTAATCCAAAATGTGAGTGTGATGGGCTAATATGTAAGCCTAGGGTTATTTGTCCACCAACCTGTGGGCCAGAATGCAGAGCTAATCCAAAATGTAAGTGTGAAGGAGATAAATGCGTAGAAGAATGTCCGCCAACCTGTGGGCCAGACTGTACAGCTAATCCAAAATGTGAGTGCGATGTGCCTACTCAGAAGTGCAAACCTAAATGTACAGGACCATGTGATGATAAATGTAAGGCTAAACCAGAATGTAAGTGTGAAGGAGATAAATGCGTAGAAGATGATGATCCGTGTGGCGAAAAATGCGAAAAGGTTGAAGATTGTAAAGGAGTTCTTAGCTGTCCACTTTGTGCTACAGCTCCAACCTCACCTAATCAAACAGTTTGCACCGATTGTGGCAAGTCTTGTACCCAAGGGGCTGAATGTGCTGGCTCTAAAACAGGTTGTACTGTTTGTGACGGTGGTGTTTGCAAGCCCCCTGAGTGTGGAGATCCTTGTGCATTAGATGCAAACTGTCAATCTATTGATGAATATGTTAGACAAGGCATTGCGGCTCCAAATAGTTGTGTTAAGTGCTCTTTAATAAACTTGACGTGTATTCCTGATCAGTGTGGAGGTCCTTGCCAAAACAGCACAGAGTGCCCGAGTTCAACTTGCCCAATTTGCTCAAAAGAGAATAAATGTATTTCTGATAGCTGTAATAAAACTTGTAGTTTCGACCAAGAATGCGCAAACTCAGATGATGGTTGTAATAAGTGCATAGATGGAACTTGTGGTAAGGCTGGTTGTGCTTGGGATGTTAATAATTTAGCTCCAGCTCACATTGATCCAGTTCCACCAGCGGGGGTTAATCGTATTAAAGAATGCGATATGAAAAATTTAAGTGCTACTAATAATATTGATAGTGCATTCTGTGGTAAAGATGGTGATTTGTGTATAACTCCATGGGTTGAGCCACCACCAGAAGGGGTATTTCCTACTTTGACAGAAGATGACAAGGATGACCCTGCGGTTAAAGTATTTAAATGTGCTTGTAATGGTTCAACTAGTGGCTTAACTTGGGATTTCCAAAGATATGCTTTTCCTTGGGAAAATGCAGGAGATTGCCCACCAGCAGGTACGGGACAAGTGGATAATACAACGTGTACGACTAATGGTGCTTTATGTAGAACGCAAGAATGGCATATCTTTGGTCGCAAAATTTTCAAGTGTGAAAATACTACAAATACAACGGGAGCTGAAGAATGTCGTTGGGATTTAAACAGTTTTACTACAATGAAACTGAAACAAGGTTCAGCTTGTCCAGCAGATTCGAATGGTAAATATAATAATGTGGCTTGTTCTACCGCTCAAGCAGGGCAAATTTGCTATAAACCAGAGGCGGAATTTTTTACCATTGGAGATATGTCAAAAGGCTGGCGCAAAATTTTCCAATGTGATTGCGCACCAACACCCGGAACCACAAGGAGTTGCTCTTGGGATGTAAATGGTTTTGCTAAGATGGACACACAGCCAGGAGGAGACTATCCAGCTTGTTCTGCCACTAATGGTCTCCAGTATTTTGACGGCTCTACTTGCGACAGTAGCAAAGATGATCGTTGTTTAGCTAATGATCCACAAACACTTCCAGATCAAGATGGTACTTGTAGTGGTGGTTACTGTAGCAATTTTGCTGGTAAAGCTTGTACGGATGCTACTGATTGTTCTTCAACTTTCCCATATCAAGATAGTAGTGATCCAAATCAGCAAATGGTTAAACTCTATCGTTGTTCTGGCGGCTCTACAACAGCTTCATGGGATTTCCAGAATTTCTTAGATTTAAATAATTCAGAAAATATGGCTCTCCCAACTTGCCCAAATGCTAGTACTTTACCTGGACAAAAATTAGATAATTCTCCTTGTAGAGCCGGTACAGATGATAGATGTCGCACTGGGGATCGTATATTTAAATGTGAAGCTCCTCTTCCCGGTTATCGTTTAGACTTCAATAATTTCACCCCTTCAGTTAATCCGCCTAACTTTGACGAATGTCCTGCAAATAATGGCACCGTGAATAATGTCGATTGTACCGCTCAAGGTGAAGGTTGGCGTTGTCAAAAAACTGGAGATCCCGCAGATCAGTGGACTTTAGGTGATTTACAGCAAGGTTGGAAGAAAATCTTCCGCTGCGATTGCAATGAAACCTTGCCAGCAACTGGAACACCAACACCAATACCACCAACTACTACAACATCTATACCAACACCAACGACACCACCACCAACAACACCCCTGGCACCGCCTACTACACCAACACCAGTACCAATACCAGCCCCGCCGCCAGCCCCTCCCATTACACCTACTACACCACCGCCGCCAATTACAGTACCAGTACCAACTCCTACAACCCCTCCTCCTGCGATGTGTCCTGCTGGTCAAGCGATGATACAAGAGATAAATATGACGACAAAACAGCCATACAATCGTTGTGCTTTGGTTTGCTCCGCTGGTACTCATCTTTCATCTCTAATGAATTGGGATAATTCGGTAACTGATAGTTGTGTTCCAG
>CANLTT010000011.1 GCA_947494115.1 Candidatus Caenarcanales bacterium | reverse complement strand
ATCAAATTTCTTTTTTGTTTCTGTTTTCATTGTCAATTCCTCATTTATTCAACTTATTTTACTATTTTTGAATTGACACAGTTTATTAAACATTCCCCACAAAGGTAATTATTCAGGCTAACGACCTTATCAATGTTTTAAGCCCAATATCAGCATTAATGACCATTGGCACCAATTCGTTTTAAATCGCTACTTGAGGCTAATTCAAAATGCATATTCTTCTCAAATTGCTCATATGGAATCGGTTTGCCAGTTTCAATATCAACACCCATATAAGGAGCATTACGACGTTTGGCTCTTTCGGCAAGGCCTTCTTTTAAAATTTTTCTTTGCAAACTTAAGAAACCATGCAATAAAGCTTCTGGCCGAGGCGGGCAACCAGGCACATAAACATCAACTGGAATAATACGGTCTACGCCCTGAACAACACTATAAGCATCATGAAACATTCCGCCCGTAATTGTGCAAGCACCCATGGCAATTACATATTTAGGTTCTGGCATTTGCTCATACAGAGTAATTAAAGCTGGTGCCATTTTGCGTACAATTGTGCCAGACGTAATAATTACATCCGCTTGCCTTGGTGTTGCCCTAAAAACCTCAAAGCCAAAGCGAGACATATCATGATTAGACATACCAGTGCACATCATCTCAATCGCACAACAAGAAGTTCCAAAGGTTAAAGGCCAAATTGAATTTGAACGGGCCCAATTATAAATTACATCCACAAAACTGGCCAAAGTTGTAACCAAAACATTGCCTTTCAATTCGTCTGGGACACGTTCTTCGCTACCAGGTATTTGCAAAAAATTAGAAAGCGGCTTTTGATTGATATCCATTTGAGACAAATAAAAGTTGGTTTTAATAAAGTTTAAAGGATTTTTACAGATTAGTCTAACCAGAGAAGAAAACTTAGACAACTTTTAAATTTGCTAAGATTATAAGAATTAGTGAGGAAATTAATTATGCCTTTTAATATTGGCCCTGGAGAATTAATTGTTATTTTAGGTTTGGGCTTGCTTATTTTTGGCCCTAAAAAGCTTCCAGAACTTGGTAAATCTTTAGGTGAAGCGATTACGAACTTTAAAAAATCTTTCAACAAAGGAATAGTTGAATCTCAAACGGAAGATACACAAAATAGTAATAATGAGTTATCCTGATAGGGCACAAGGAGTTTAGCAAATTGACAATAGGAATAACACCAGAATCTCAAGCTCAGCCCCAATTGGCGGTTTCTGAAGCCATGCTTTATGTTTTATTCGATAAAATTAATCAGTCGCACTTTGAAGGCGCTATTCCAAATTCTCGAATTAAATGGTCAGACCGCATTGGCAATGGAAAAAACCACCGCTATGCCGATTTCACTGTTTTTCAAGACAGACAATTTGTGCCAGTTATACGTTTATCCAAAAACCTTTTAGCGAACGAAACCACAAAAAAAATTTCTGAGGTTATATTCCACGAAATGATTCATATCTGGCTCTGGAATAATGGAAGGTCTTGGGGACACACACCAGATTTTCATGAGAAAGCCAAAACATTTAATTTTGCTTCCCTAGAATTAACTTAATAATTATTCCCCAGCACTTACCTGAAGAGCTTTTTCGAGGGCTTGAACCACACGATTAGGCTGAAAAGGTTTGATTATAAAATCACAAGCACCCTGTTTAATGGCTTCAACTACTATACCTTGTTGTCCCATTGCAGAACACATAATAATTTTGGCAGTTTGGTCAATTTCCATAATTTTTTTCAAGGCGGCAATACCGTCTAATTCGGGCATTGTAATATCCATGGTGGTTATATCTGGATGAAGCTCTTGATATCTTTCTATAGCTTCGTGGCCATTAGTGGCTTCCCCAATTACTTGATAACCATTTTTTGTCAAAATATCTCTGAGTACGGTTCTCATAAAGAGAGCATCATCAACTATTAAGACAGAGGGTGCGGTGTGGCTCATTATATCTCCTTGGGTTGCTATATTAGGGTTTCATTAGGAATTTTTCGGAACTGGCCTGGAGAGGTCTTTTTGTCGAAGCTATCAAAAAGAGACTCTTTGGATAAGATAAAAACAAAACGATCTTTCCCATCTTCTTCTTTCCCAGAAATTCGCCCAATCTTTCTGTCTTTATCTATTGTCGAAAGATGTCCGGGTGCTACTTCTATACAATCGTCCTCAATACGAGCGACTTCTTCAACACCATCAACCACAAGCCCAAATTGTTCTTTGTCGTACTCAACTATAATTGCCTTTGGGCTATCGGTTTGAGCCAAATTAAGACCAAAATTAAACTTGCGTCTAGCGTCTATAATTGGAATAACTTGTCCTCTTAAATTAATTACACCCTTATAAAAAGGCGGTGCGCCCGGTATTTTATATAAATTATGTGAATTTAAATTTAAAACTTCTCGCACAAAATTAATTGGAACACCCATGGTTTCACCCGCAAGCGTAAAAATAATATATTGGTTTGAAAAGCTAATATGCTCGGTTTTCATGTAGATTTATAATCAATTAATATCTACTTGCCCAATATAAAGCTTCCTCACCTGTATCATCATTAGGAAATTCCCTTGATTCATGCTCTAGAAGATACATTTTTGTAATTTGGTCAATATTCAATATCATCGCAACACGGCCATCACCAAAAACAGTTGCACCATTAACTAAACCTTCTTGATTTGCTTTATGCGAAATTGGCTTTATCACGATTTCTTGCTGTCCAACCAAAGAATCAATGATGAAAGCATAGTTTTTTTCTTCGGAATTGACGATTACAACTAATATATTTGACTGATTTTTTAAATTATTTTCTGAAACTTTCTCAAGATCTATATATTTACCTAGTCTAATTAGAGGAATAGTTTCATTGTGCAAAAGTATAATGTCGCAAGAACCAATTTCATAAACCTGCGCGAGCACATTGATCGAAACAATTTCTTTAATTTGTGAAAGCGGAATTGCATATAAACCATTGCCTTCATTAATTAAGAGAGCCTGAATAATTGAAATAGTTGAAGGAATTGATAAACGTATAGAAGTTCCTTCGCCCACAACCGAATTAATAAAAATTTGCCCACCCAAAGACGAAATTCGTGATTTAACAACATCCATTCCAACGCCCCGTCCAGATAAATCACTTACTTTGTCAGCCGTGCTAAAACCAATCGCAAAAATCAGCTCTAACACTTCATTGTGGCTCATAATTTCGGCTTCTTCGGCGGTTAAGAGACCTTTTTGAATGGCTTTTTTCTTAATATTTTGCGGATCAATGCCCTTTCCATCATCAGTTATGGTTATAAAAACATTATTGCCTTGGGCATATGCTTGCATTTTAATAGTTCCAGCTTTAGATTTGCCTTTTTCGAGACGCTCTTCGGCTGTTTCCATACCGTGATCAATTGCATTTCGCACCAAATGAATAAAAACCTCATTCAGTTCATCAACCATTAAACGGTCAATTTCGGTGTTTTCGCCTTCAACTTCTAATAAAACTTCTTTTTTGAGTTCTCTAGACATATCACGGATAAAACGTGGAAAACGCGTAAAAACCTGATTAATAGGAACCATACGAATGCTCATCACCAATTGTTGAATTTTGGTGGTAACTTGATGCAAATATTGCAAGATTGAGCGTTCTTCGTTTGTGGCACCGTCACCCATGGCCAATTTGATGCGATTATGATTGATAACAAGTTCGCCCACCGAATTCATTAAAGATTCCAAAGTGGCCATATTTACACGCACAAAAGCGGTCTTAACATCACCAGATTTAGTAAAAGAAAGATCTTTGTTTTCTTCTTGAATACTTTTGACTTCGGTTTGCGCCTCTGGGCTTTGCTCTGTTTCTGCTTTTTTCTGCCAATCAAATTCAATTTCTTTAACTTCAACTTTATTTAATTCGCAAGCATCAGACAAAAAGTCGAGAATATTTTTATGCGAACCATCAACCAAAAGCACAAAATGCAACTTTTCGCTATGAGCAATAAATTTAGCGGCCTCGACATTTAAAAGATTAGTGAGCGTTTTGGCCTCGGAAGAATTTTCTTGTTTTTGGCCAAGCTCTAAAATCGAAGGATAAGAATAAATAATTTGGCCAAGATATTCGTTTAAATTATTTAATAAATTGAAAAACTGTTCTTCGGCATTCACCACTTCATCGGTTAAAACCAAATCAACCTGAAAAGCATTTAAATTTCCGATTGCAATTTCATGTCTTTGAAAGTCAGAGAGCAGTTTTTCAATTTGCTCAGGTGATTTTTCATAATAATTAATTTCTTTAATTGACTTTGTAACCGTAATTGGCAAAGAAATTGGAATTTGTTCGGCCGAAAGATTATGAGAACTTCCAGACATTTCTCTCTCTAAAACCTCAACCTCAATAACATCCGAAATTTTTAATAAACGACTTTGAATTTGCTCAAGCGGTTTAGAAGAAGTAATTATGGCTTTTAGCCCGCTTGAAACTATTTCGATATTATCCAAAAAAGACTCAGAAGGCGGGTCGCTTTCAAGCAAATGTCCATTTTTTTCGAGAACCTGAGTTGTCATAAAAGCACGCACGCCAGGCATTAGACAATCTTCGGCAAATTTAACTTTAATTTCAAATTTACGTTCACGGCTTACAGCTTGCTCAATTATGGGGGTTTGAGCTAAGGCTTTAGTATTTTTAGGAACATTAGCATTTTTAGGAACATTGAGTTTTTTTAATTCTTCTTCTAGTTCTTTGCATAAAGCATCAGATAAAGTTTTGCTAATAGAGCTTTCTTCACCTTCATTAGAAGATAAATTTTCGACAATTTTAAATAAACCATCTAAAGCTTTTAATTCAGATTGAATGGTTTGGGTTGGCACTTCTTGGGGATTTTTTCGATAGAAATCAAATAATTCTTCCATGCGGTGGCAAACCCGTGAAATAGTGTTAAAACCGATTGTGGCCGCCATACCCTTCACGGTGTGCACAATCCGAAAAATTTCGGCAATAATCGAAACTTGCCCCGGATTTTTAGATAAAAGCGATAATTGCTGATTGAGAGCCTCTAAGCTTGTATCAACTTCATCAAAAAATAAATCTAAATATTCTTCCCCTGCATTCATAAAGGCTTTTTGGCAACTATTACCAAAGATATACCCAAGCTTTAGCTTAAATTTAATCGTATTTATCTATAATTAAAAAACTTCAGAAATTAGAAAAAATGAAAATAGCACTTCTTTGTAATCATCCTTTGGCTTTTTCTTCGCTTGAAGCCTTAATTGAGCAGAATTTATTGGTTGGTTTGGGCGTACCACAAATTATGAGTGAAACTACTTTTAGGGTTCAATTAATTGCGCAAGATAAGGGAATTCCCTTTGCCATGATTGATCCGCAAAATAAATCTCGCTCACTTAAAGATTGGTTAAATAAATGTAAGCCAGATGTGGTTTTTGTAATTACCTTTCCATATAAAATTCCCGCCGATATTTTGCGCATTCCGCGTTTAGGTTTTTTTAATTGGCATACGGGGCTTTTGCCTAATTATCGCGGAGCCGACCCAATTTTTTGGCAAATTACAAATCAAGAAGAATATGGCGGCGTAACCTTGCATCAGATGGATGAAGATTTTGATACTGGGCCAATTGTTTATATCGACAAGCAAGAAATTCCATATGACAAACAAAATGAACAAGAAGTGCGTTTGATGGAAGAATTGCAAATTGTTAATGGTTCTTTGGCGGTTAAAATTTTACCCGAAGACACATATGGACAACATGTTCAAAAATTGGCAATTTCGGCCAAAAAAAATACCGATTATTTGGTAAAAAAACTTTTAACTAATCCCAAAGAACTTAGGCTTTTGAGGCAAGACCCCAATAAAGGCCAATATTTAAAAAAACCAGATTTTCTTGATTTGATTATTGATTGGGACAAACAAACCGCCCAAAAAATCAAGGCCTTAATTCGGGCAACTAATCCGCTTTATGGTGGCGCAATTTGCTTTTTTAGAGGAGTTCCAGTTCATCTTTTGCAGGTTTCAATCGGTTCTTCGCCAAATCCACGCCCCGAAAAAGCTGGCACTATAATTTCATCTGGTGCGAAAGAAGGCATTGTAGTTTTAACTTCAGACCAAAAGCTTTTGCGACTTGACGTTTTATACACCGAAGACGGCTTTTTTACGGGCGGCAAATTAGCTAGCATTTTTAATATTAAAGAAGGTGAAGTTTTTACGGCTCCGCCCATTGACATGAATGCTTTGAAACCAGCCTAAAAATATGCTTAAATTTATAAAAGTTTTATTATTACTAATTTTAATATTGGGGATTTTTAGTTTTATTTCCCCTGAAAAATCATCAAGCAAAATGCGCATAATACCTACAAAAACAATAAAAATTTCTAGGCCAATTGTCCAAAACACTTCAGCTCCAGTTAAGTTAAATTATAAGTATTTTCCAGAAGGTGAAATTAATATAAATCCTTTGGAATGGGCTAATAATCAGTCTATTACACAAACAACAGTTTATAAAGGTGGTGTTTTTGAGAATTGCCAAAAACAAGAAATTATAAAATTACCTAATAATGCGCAGGTTTTGGCTTTGACTTGCGGCAAGGGTGGACGGCCTATAATAATTGGAAATGGCTTAAATACTCCAGTTTTCATACAGGCTTGGCCTTTACTAGAGAGACTTTTGCAGAAAAATCCAAATGCCACCATTTATTTAAGCGAATTATATGGCCAAGGTTTAACTCACGCAAAGCTTGAAAATGATCAAATTGCCGCTCCAGATTTGCGTTCGGTTCAAGATCCTTTTGCTCATTATGAAGATGATATGACAGAACTTTTTGGCTATATTCAGCAGAAACACCCAAATCAAAAAGGAATGGCAATTTCATTAAGTTCTAGCGCCATGAGCATAATGAGTGCAATGCAAAAATACCCCAATTTGCTTGAGAAGGCGATTTTCAATGGGCCTTATTTAGGTTTAAACACCAAAGACAAGCTTTTGCAATTTATCGGTCATCGTTTGAGCTTTTTGATAACTCGCCGTTTTGCTTTAACACCTTTTGCCGATCCTTTCAAAACTTCTTGGGGCTTATGTAGTGAACCTTTAGAAGACCGAATAAAATTATTAGAGGAATATAAAAGCCCCGAAGGCGTTCCAGCTTTGTATTTGCCTATTTTTTATGAAAATTCAGTTTGTCCAATTGGTAGCCAAATTCAAAATCCACCGATTGAATGGACAAATTCAGCGAATAAAACATATACAGAGTTATTAAAAACGCTTGAAACAAACCCTCTCTCTGAACAAACAAAAATTATTTTTATACGTGGAAGCAAAGACACAGCCAGTGATTTAGGCAATTTACAAAAAATGCAAAAGCTATTACCAAATGCACAGTTTATATCTATAGAAGGGGAAGGTCATAATGGTTATCTTGCTTATCCAGACAAAATTTGCGATCTGGCTTTGAAATAGTTTTGTAAGCTTTGGATTTAAACAAAAACAACTAACTACGGTACAAAAATAAATATTCTAAAGAATCCAGATAATAAACCCCCGCTCTCAGAGCGACCCTTTAAAAGGGGCACATCAAGAACATCCGTGAAGTCCCCCTTCTAAGCGGGCAGGGGGTTTAAAGGAATAATTCTTTAGCAAATTAACTTTAAAAACAGGCTCTCAATGAAACTCATCAAAGTTTTGTACCCTAGTCAGCAAAAACAAATAACCTTGAGAGTTAAGAAATTATCGGCAGTTTTGCTGTTTTAATTTAGTTGTAATTTTGTTTTTATAATTTCTAAAATTTCGCTAACGCTTTGCGGATTATTGATTGGATGATTAAATTGCGGAAAAATTGGTCCATAAATTTCGGGCGAAGTTGATAAATAAATACAAAAAGATTCAGTTTTAAGAAGGTTAGCCAAATGCAAAGGCCCAGTATCATTGCCTAAATAAGCTTTGCTGAATTTTAAAAGTTGCGCTAATTGCAATAAACTAAGTTTTCCTCTTAAATCAAGGCTGAAACTATTTGGCAATATTTTAGGTTTATGCTCTACGCCAATAAAAACCGAAAGTAAGCCATGGTTTTCATAAAGTTTTTGGCTAATTTCTAAATAATAATTTTCGGGCAACCGTCTTTTATTTTCGTGTTTGCGGCCATATGCGGCTTCCATACAAATAACTATATAATTGTTTTGCGCAAGCTTTGGCTCCCAATAGTTTAAGTCGGTTTGCAAATTTAAAATATTTTTACAATCAAAAGAAAAAACTTGCTTAATTTGAGCGACACTATAATTTAATTTAAGCAAAACACCAAAATAGCGAATAGAAGCTAAAGGTAAATTAAAACTATTTTTTAAAAATTCAATTAATTCAGAAGGCAAATGAGAAGCGGTTTTTTCGAGAGGCAAAAAAGGCAAATCTTGTGTATAAAATTTTGTAAACCATTTAGCCTTAATTTTTTCGCCATAAACTGTTTGAGAGCGTAAACCCAAAATACGACTAGAAGTATCCAAAATAAAACTTTGCTTGGCGGGCGCAAACCAAGAATGCACTTTAATAATTTCGTCTAAAGTGGCTGTTTCAAAAATTTTTAAAGACCAAATTATTTCAAATAAATTAAAAGGCGGATAAATTACAATTTCTTCGTCAGCTGAGCCAAATTTGCTTTGTAATTGTTTTAGACAAATTAACATTGGTAAGCTTAAAATGGCATCACCAATGCGGTTTGGCAAAATTATTTCGGTTTTAGAATTTAACAATTTTATAAATTATTTTTTGACTTTTGCGCTCTTAGCCCATGTATAAGCCTAAGTGTAGCTCAATTTAAAAACAATTTGCAATTTAAAGCTTGTAAAGCAAAATATGCCAAAATAATACAAATAAATACTTACTCTAAGCAGTCAAATAATGAGCCAGATTGAAGAAAAACTAAAAAGCTTAAATATAAAATTACCAATTCCAGCCAGCCCAGTTGCAAGTTATGTGCCTTTTACGCAAAGCCAAAATTTAATTTTTATTTCCGGGCAATTACCTTTTGAAGACGGCAAAATAAAATATATTGGTAAAGTTGGCTCAGATTTTAGTATTGAAGAAGCCCAAGAAGCGGCTTTTTTATGCGGTTTAAATTTGCTTGCTCAATTAAAAGTGGCTTGCAATGGCGATTTGGACAAAATGCAAAAATGCCTCAAGCTCGAAATTTATATTAATTCTAGCGACAATTTTTACCAACAACCCAAAGTCGCTAATGCGGTTTCTGATTTATTGCAAAATATTTTTAGCGACAAAGGCCAACACTCTAGGCTGGCAATTGGTGTTAATGTTTTGCCTTTTAATGCCGCCGTTGAAGTTGCTGGAACTTTTGAAATATAAAAACCGCACATAAAAAAGCCCCTCTCAATTGGTTGTTTCAGAGTTTTGTACCGTAGTCAGAGAAACAACATAATCTGAATAATCAATTAAAGACCAGTAATTGCCAATCAAGTCAAGCAATTCTCTTGAAAAATTCTTCTAAATAACGGGTTGTAATGTCGCCTTTCAGAAAAACTTCATCTTCCAAAATTTGCAAATGCAAAGGAATTGTGGTTTTAATGCCTTCAATGCCAAATTCTCCCAAAGCTCTTTTTGCTCTTGTAATGGCTTGTTCTCTGGTGTCTCCATACACAATTAATTTACCAATCAAAGAATCATAAAAAGACGGCATTTTATAACCAGCATAACAATGAGAATCAAGGCGGACACCAATGCCACCGGGCGAAATATATTCTTTAATTAAACCGGGCGAAGGCCTAAAATTTTCGTGCGGATCTTCGGCATTAATTCGGAATTCGATCGCATGACCTTTAAAAACCAAGTCTTTTTGCGTAAAAGAAAGATTCTCACCCGCCGCAACCCGAATTTGTTCAACTAATAAATCTTTGCCGACAATCGTCTCTGTTACTGGGTGTTCAACCTGAATGCGGGTATTCATTTCCATAAAATAAAAGTTTTTGCTGTCTAAATCTAAAATAAATTCAATGGTTCCAGCACCTTCGTAATTTACGGCTTTGGCAACTTTAATGGCGCATTCACCCATTTCAGCTCTTAATTCGGGGGTTAAAGCGGGGCTTAAAGCTTCTTCAAGTAGTTTTTGATGTCTTCTCTGAATAGAACAATCACGTTCCCCTAAATGCACAATATTGCCCGCTGAATCACCAAAAACCTGAAACTCAATATGCCGCATATTTATAATATATTTTTCTAAATAAACACCAGCATTTCCAAAGGCGGCTTGGGCTTCTTGACTGGCGGCGGCTAAAGCATTTTCAAGTTCGCTTTCATCTTTTACAATACGCATTCCACGACCACCACCACCAGCGGTTGCTTTAATCAAAACGGGATAACCAATTTCTTTAGCCAATTTTATGGCCGTATTTAAATCATTAATTAAACCGTCAGATCCAGGAACAGTTGGAACACCAGCTTTATTGGCAGTTTCTCGAGCGGTGGCTTTATCTCCCATTTGTCTGATGGCTAAAGGAGAAGGACCAATAAACTTTATTTTATGTTCTTTACAAATTTCGGCAAAATGCGCATTTTCCGATAAAAACCCATAACCGGGGTGAATGGCATCTGCGCCTGTTAGCAAAGCAACATTTATAATTGCTGGAATATTTAAATAACTTTGAGCGGCGGCTGGCGGGCCAACACAATAACTTTCATCAGCCAAATTTACAGGCAAAGAATCTGCATCCGCCTGAGAGTAAATTAAAACAGTTTGAATATTCAAATCGGCACAAGCTCTAATGATGCGCAAAGCTATTTCACTGCGATTAGCAATTAAGATTTTTTTAAACAATTTTTTATTTAACTGACAGCCCTAATTTTAAGCTATTTGAAAACAAATTAACCACAATTCAGCTAAAATAAACTTTTATAAATTTACAAATGCAAAAATTAAGATTGCCCGCTGAATGGGAAGAGCAATTTGGAGTTCAGCTAACTTGGCCGCATGAGAACACCGAATGGAAGAACGATTTAGCTTTAGTTGAACCTTGTTTAGCTCAAATCGCCCAAGAAATTAGTTTGCGCCAAAAGCTTTTAATTATTTGCGCCGATCAAAACCATCTAAAAAAACTTTTAAGCCAAAGCAAGGCCAAATTAGAAAATATAAAATTAATTGAATTGGCTTCTAATGATATTTGGGCGAGAGATCATTCCGCAATTACAGTTTATGAAAACGAAAAACCTTTATTGCTTGATTTTGGCTTTAATGGCTGGGGTTTAAAATATAAAGCCAATTTAGATAATCAAATTAACCGCCAATTGCAAAAAAATAAAGTTTGGCAAAATGAATTAAAAACTCTTGGCTTTATTCTAGAAGGTGGCTCAATTGAATCAGACGGCGAAGGCACTATTTTAACGACAAGCCAATGTTTACTTTCGCCCAATCGTAACCCACATTTAAACAAAAACCAAATAGAAGAAACCTTAAAAACCGCTTTAGGAGCCGAAAGAATTTTATGGTTAAACCATGGTTATATAGCTGGAGACGATACGGATTGTCATATAGATACTCTGGCGCGCTTTTGTAATAAAAACACCATTTGTTATATTACCTGCCAAGACCCTGAGGATGAGCATTATGAAGAATTAAAATTAATGGAATCTGAATTGCAAGCTTTTAAAACAGCAAACGGCGAGCCTTATAACTTAATTGCCCTACCTTTTATTAGTAAACCTATTTTTGCGGACAATCTAAAACTTCCCGCCACATATGCCAATTTTTTAATTATCAATCAGGCTGTTTTAATGCCTTTATACAATGATGAACAAGATCTAAAAGCAATTAAAATTATGCAAAAGATTTTTCCTGAAAGAGAAATAATTGGCATTGATTGCACAAGTTTAATTTTGCAAAGAGGTTCTTTACATTGCGCCACCATGCAGTTCCCGAAGGGCATAAGCTGGTAAACCCAAAATAATTTACTCTCGATTTTTTATTTTTATCACAGTTTATTCGCTTATTAAATCGGTAACGGCACCTTTACTACTACAAGCCACAACAGCGGCATATTTGGCCATAACACCACGTTTATATTTAATAGCTGGCTTTTTCCAGTTAATGTGCCTTTGAGCCAATTCAGCATCGGTTAAATGCACTTTTATTAGTTTTTGCTCGGCCGAAACCGTGATTGTGTCGCCATCTTGAATTAAAGCAATTGGACCACCATCTTGGGCTTCGGGGGCAATGTGACCAACCACCAAACCGTGTGTTCCACCACTAAAACGGCCGTCTGTAATTAAACCTACATCTTCTCCTAAACCTTGTCCCATCAAAGCGGCTGTTACAGAGAGCATTTCTTGCATTCCAGGACCACCTTTAGGGCCTTCATAGCGGATTACAACTACATCTCCTTTTTGCACTTTATGGGCTTGAATGGCTGTAAAAGCTTCTACTTCGCCATTAAAAACTTTGGCTGGCCCCGTGATTTCGGTAACTTTCAAACCCGAAATTTTAGCAACACAACCTTCTGGAGCCAAATTGCCTTTTAAAATAACTAATGGTCCTGTCGAGCGAATGGCTTTTTCAATCGGCATTAAAACCTTTTGTTTTTCAAATTCCATTTCTTTGACAGATTCAAGATTTTCTGCCAAGGTTTTGCCCGTACAAGTGAGCGTGTCGCCGTGTAAAAAACCTTTATTAAGCAAATACTTCATCAAACAAGGAATGCCACCAACTCTGTCTAAATCAGCCGCTACATATTGGCCACTTGGCTTTAAATCAGCAAGATGTGGTGTTTTATCAGCTAAACGACCAAAGTCATCAATGGTTAAGTTAATCTCTAAAGAGCTGGCAATTGCAAGCAAGTGTAAAACCAAATTAGTAGAACCACCCAAAGCCAAAGCTACTGTAATGGCATTTTCGAGCGATTTTTTGGTAACAATTTTTTGGGGAGTTAAACCAAGTTCTAAAAGTTTAATTACTTGTTTACCAGCTTCCCGGCATTCAATCGCTTTTTTAATGTCTACCGCTGGAACACAAGCACCGCTAGGCAAGCTTAAGCCCATAGCCTCGATTGCGGAAGCCATTGTATTAGCCGTATACATTCCACCACAAGAACCAGGCCCTGGGCAAGCCGCTTTTTCGATTGCTTTAAATTCTTCTTGGCTAATTTTGCCGCTTTGATATTTACCGACAGCCTCAAAAATAGAGACAATATCAATATCTTGGCCATTATGATTACCTGGCAAAATAGTGCCGCCATAAACAAAAATAGCTGGAATATTGAGCCGAGCCATACCAATAATTGCGCCTGGCATATTTTTATCACAACCACCAATTGCCACTAAACCATCAAAGCGTTGAGCTGAACCAACTGTTTCTATGCTATCGGCAATTACCTCACGGGAAACCAAACTAAATTTCATGCCTTCGTGTCCCATTGAAATACCGTCGGAGACCGTAATTGTGCCAAAAATTTGTCCAAAACCACCGCCTTCAGCTATACCTTTAATTGCTTGGTCGGCTAAAGCATTAATATGATAATTGCAAGGTGTTATAGTGCTCCAACCCGAAGCCACACCGATAATTGGTTTTTCAAAATCTTCATCAGTCATACCAACGGCTCTTAACATGGCTCTAGCGGCGGCGGCTTTATCGCCTTCAGTCATTATTCTTGAACGGTGTCTTATATCCATGGAAAATTTATAAAAAGTGAATATCTTGATTTTAGCTTAAATTAATAATGTAATTTGCGTAAGATGAGTAAATAAGTTAAAATAAATTCTCTAATTAAGCCCAAATAGCTCAGTGGTAGAGCACACCCTTGGTAAGGGTGAGGTCGCGGGTTCAATCCCCGCTTTGGGCTCCATTTAAAACCAATGCCCGCTCCTTTTCAAATAATAGATTTAAAGCCGCACTCAAAAAAAACAACAGCTAGAGCCATAGCTTTAGGCAATTTTGATGGCGTTCACCGAGGACATAAAAAGATTTTTGAAGCAATTAAGCTAAAAACAAATTTGATTTCTTGTGCCATAACTTTTTTGGAACCCCCGATTAAATGCTTTAAGCCAGAAACCAAAATTGAACTTATAACTACTCTTGAAGAACGTTTAGAATTATTTGCAAATTTAGGAATTGAACAGGCTATCGTTTTAGATTTTGCTTGTATTCAGGGTTTAAGCGCAATTGATTATTTGAACCTTTTGCATAATGACTTAAATTGTAAATTTATTGCCTGCGGCTTAAACCATCAATTCGGTAAGAACAAAGAGGGCGACTTAAATTTGCTTAAATCTTTTTCTCAAATCGAAAGCGTTTGCATTGACTTTGCCTTAGACGAAAACCAAAATATAATTTCGAGCAGTTTAATTAGAAGCAAAATGCCCCAAAACCCAATTGAAGAGCTTAATAAATTGCTTGGACATAATTTTTTTGTTTTGGGTAATTTGATTCAGGGTTTTAATTTAGGCTCTAAGATAGGTTTTCCGACTTTAAATATAAATTATCCAGAGGAAAAAATTAAACCTAAACTCGGTGTTTATGCTGGTTTAACACATTTCCCAAATAAAAAAACTTTTGTCAGTGCTGTCAATTTTGGCTTTAGCCCTACCTTAAAACAAATTGATGAACCTATTTTAGAAAGTCATCTCTTGTCTATTTTGCCCAACGAGGTTTTTCCAGACATTGGAGAACAAATTAAAATTGAATTAGTCCATTTTATCAGGCCAGAACGGCATTTTAATTCAGTGGAAGAATTGAAGAAGCAAATTATAAGCGATTGTACAAAAATAAATAATTTAATAATTAAGACCTAATTCAATTTTTTGCTTCTCTAAAAGCCATTGTGCAGTTTTAAAATCTTGAATAGCACCATTATAATCTTGCATTTTTTGCTTTACAAGCCCTCTTAGAATATAGTCTTCGACAGTATTTGGTTGAATATCTTGTAAAAGCTGACTGTAAGCCATATAAGAAACATTACTGTTTATATTATTGTTTTGTGTTTGCGCTTTATTGGCTTCTAGATATTTATTTGGAAGATATTCAATTGGCATTCCAACGTTTAAGTTTTGGCTATGCTCATTTACATAGATGCCTTGCACAATACCAATTACTTTTCCGTCTTTATTAAACATTGGTCCGCCGCTACTACCAGGCGAAATGGGGCTTGTATGTTGCAATTGAACCAAAGAATTAGTTTTGTTTTTGCGAAATGCGCTTAAAATACCCGTAGAGAGTGTGTTTTGAAAACCAGATGGATTAGAAATAATAGTTAATTCTTCGCCAATTTCGCTATTAATAGAGCTTTCTAAAGGAATTGGCTGAAATTGTCCAGCAACTTTAATTAAGGCTAAATCGGCTTTGGGATTAGACCAAACAGTATTTGTAATTGTAAAAACTCTTCCAGTTTGGTCTTTAATGGCTGAATTGTTTTTAATTAAATGCGCAGATGTCAGCAAAAGACCAGATTTATCGATTGCAAAAGCGGTTCCATAATTTAGGCTTTTGTGCTCTCCATCATTTTCTTCGTCAAATATAAGCAAAATAGAAGAACTGTATTTTTTATATATGTCCTTCGGAGACTCGGCCACGGCCTTTAAATTAATTAAACTTAAAAACAAAATTAAAATACTTATAAAAAACTTTGGCATAAAAAACTCCTCTATTTTATTTATTCGGCCAATGTCTTAGTTTTGCCAACCAGCTATATAGCCTAGAGATAAGCCCTAAGCAGGAAAAACCTAAAAAATCGAATATATAACCTAAATTAGAAAGCACTTACTAAATAAAAAGACGGCCAAAAACTTTTTATTTGCAAACTTAAAAAACCAATCATTAAGAAAATATTTAGATTTATTATTGACAAATGCAAAACATTATGAAAAGATTAAATTATAAAGATAAAACATTCATATAAAACTTTTCTATTTATTTCAATTTTATTTAATAAGAGGTTATAAAAAGCCATGAAAGCTCTAAAAATCTTAGGAAGCTACTTTAAAACTGGAGCAAAATCTTATTGTGAAACTGCCACTGAGACAGCTAAAGCTTGTAACCCTTTTGGTAATCAAAAAACAGACCCTACTCAAAGAAAAGCCGAACAAGCCCAGAGAAAAACGGCAGAATATCAGGATTACAAAAAACGTGTAAAAGCTTTTGAAGAAGGTCTTGGTAATAATAAGTGGCTTCGCCAAATCTTGCAAGGAGTTCTAGGCATTCATAGCTCTGAGAACTTGGATAAAATGGAAAAAACCATAGATGCAAATCGAGGAAATGATACCGCAAGCCATGTAGAAAAACATTCTGAATATAATGAAGCAAGAAAAGCCAAGACTATCACCGATAGATTTGCTATGCTTCAATCATTAAGTTCTCTGCCAGCAATTGGTCAGTCTTTTGCACAAGAAGGCTTTTTTGAAGGTTTATTAACCGCTGGCAAAAGTATAGCTGGCCCAATTCTTTCTAATCAGGCTTTAGATTTTCTTTTTAAATTTATTCCAGATGGCGCTAGCAAAGTGGCATTCCAACTTTTAGCACAACAACTTGGTTTTAGTTTTATACAACAGGGAATTAATAATATTTTTGATTTTTTATTAGGTAGAGCCGCACAGAGCTTGGATGGACATAATACACAAGCAACTTTTCCCCGTGGAGGCTTAACAACTCAACAATATGCACCTGTAGGAGTTTAATTTAAAATTACCAACCAAAGTTAATATTCACCGTTGCAGAATCTGAAGAAGTAGTAGCAGTGCTTTGTAAAGGTAATATATAAATTAATACTTTAGGATCAACTGTGCCAACAATCATTTCGGCAATAACATTAGAATTATCAGGAGACCAAGTTAAATTAATTTTTGGTGGTTGCGAAATAATATTTGGAGTAGTTAAATCAAAAGTAATTAAACCAGTGCCGTCTGACTGCATAATATAAGCACTCATAGTATAAACATTACTTTGCAAACCTATATTAAATTGGCTAGTATAAGAACTAAAAGCAATTGAAGAGTTATCATGCGCCCATTCAAAGTCTAGTGAGTTTTTAATATTATTTACCATAGTCGATTGAATGCTTAATTCTTTAGCGGTTATAGAATTATCGGTATTTTCTAAATAGGCTTTAGTACCGCTTGTATAAATTACTTGTACTCCATCATCAGAAACAAAAGCGGCATCGGTAGATAGTGGAGTAATCCAAGTTTGATTATAATCGGTTGTTTGTAATAAACCATTATATAATCCAAGTTCAGTATTATCAGATAAAGAGAAACGACCACTTTGATTAGCATTTAATTTATAAGCAATTGTGTCGCCATCGGCTGATATATCGAGATAATTAATATTAGTATGATAACCACCTAAAGCATTTGTTACTTCAGTCAGAGTATTATTAGTAGTATCAAGAGACATTAAGCCTTTAACATTTAAAGAACCATAATAAGAATAATTGTAAGCTGTATTTGCCGCAATTAAAAGCTTACCACTATCGTCATAGCCATAAATATTAGTAATGTCTTGATTGCCCTTAGTTAAATTAGTTGAATTGCTTCCGTCAATGTTTACACTATATAAATCTTGAGTAGTATTATCGGTAAAATACACTTTGGAACTGTCTAAAGAAAAAATAGCATTAGTTGAAGGCGGGTCGTCTTCGTAACTTGTTCCAAGAAGTTGTAAACGATTACGATAAACCGAAAGTGTGTCTGGCGTAATATTTACTAAGCTTACACCTGCACTCACTCCGGCATTAGTAACATTTTGCATACTAGCCGAAAAAGTATAATCACCCATTGTTGAACCCAAAGCCGAAGAAGCTCTTGCGATAGCGGTTATAGCACTACCAGTATTATTAGTATAAGTTATTTGTGAATTTGTGCCGCTAAAATTATCATTAAAAGCCAAGGTTGCTCCGTTAGTTTTATTAACTAAAGATAAATAAGTATCAAAGCTAGAACTATTTTCATTAAGAATTATAGTTTCACCAGTATTAATTGTAAATTCATAAGCATCATAATATTTTTCACTGCCAGCCGCCACCGCATTAGTTTGCACAGCTTTAATATTATAGTTACCAGCTACACCCGATGAGGTTGTTGTTGCTCTAATATAAACTTCAAGAGGACTGGCACTTGTATTAGTATAAGTAATTCTTGAATCATTGCCAGTGAAATTATTATTATAAGTTAAAGCTGAGGTTTTGGTAGAATTGACTAATTGCAAATATTCATCAAAAGCACTACCAGTCATATCAACCTGAATTGTTGCACCCGCATTGAGTATTAGTTTATAATCATCATAATATGCATTATATCCATAATAATCAGAATAAATGGTATTCTTAGAATCGGTATTAGACAAAGCACCAGCAGTATTAAGCAAAGTTATAGCATTAGTACCGCCTGAATTAAGCAAAGAATCAGTAGAGCTTAAAGTGCCAGAACTAGACAAAAGATCAATAGATGCCGTGCTTAAATAACCAGTCGTAGCCGTCAATTGATAATCGCCTATTTTTGCCCAACCATCATTGTAATTAGTTACATTAGAGGCTCTCACAATGGCTGTAAGATCGGAGCCAGTAGTATTTGTATAAGTTAATTGAGCATTAGTGCCGCCAGTATTAGTTGAATAAGCTAAACTATTATAACCTTCACCTTCAATACCAGTCAAAACCGAGCCTTTATTTAATAAATTCAAATAACCATCAAAATCATCTGTATTTAAGTTTAAAGTAATAGATTCACCATTTTTGATTGTAAGTTCATAATCATCACGGAATCTTTCTTCTTTGGTTTCGGCAACTACAATATTATAATCTCCGCTTGCTCCAGCCACCGAAGAAGTACCTCTAACCCAAACATCCATATTGGTTCCAGTTTTATTAGTATAAGTAATTTGTGCATCATTACCAGTTGTATTATCATTAAAGCTCAAGACACTTGTTTTATTATTATCAAGTAATTGCAAATATTCATCAAAAACAGTACCAGTCATATCAATCTTGACCGTTGAGCCACTTAGAATAGTTAATTTATAATCTTCAAAATAACTTCCGTCTTTAAAAGAATTAATAGCATCAGCCGAAGAAAGATTATTTAGGGTTTCATAACTAAAATCATAGCTACCAACCACACCAGCGACCGTTGAAGTTGTACGCGCATATACTTTAATATCTTTATCGGTAGTATTAGAATAAGTAATTTGAGCATCATTACCTGCTGTATTATCATTGAAAGCCAAAATAGATTTTTTATCAAAATCGAGTAATTGTAAATACTCATCAAAAGTAGTTCCAGTCATATTAAATTGCATCGTGCGGCCAGCACGAATCGTAACTAACCAATCATCTGAATAACTACCTTCTCTTCGAGTATTAAATAAATCACTGGAAGACAAACCAGGAGACGAGCTGTAATAATAAGAATAATAAGAACCAGAAGAAGTATCAAATAAAATATTATTTGTAGAAGTTTCAAAAACTGTTGAATCGGTTGTACTAAGGCTTCCATTAATATTCAAAACGGTATTCAAAGGATTAAAAGTAGCCGCACCAGTATTTAAATTGGCCACATAAATATCATTAGTGTCACCAAATCTAATCATTATTTTGTCGCTGTCTGGTGAAAAGCTTATATCTTCAAACCTGACATTAACACTTGAAAGTTTATCTTGGGTAATATTTTGGGAGAAGTTTTTATCAAGATGATATACAAAAACATTTTCTTTAGAATTATTATAAGCTTCAAAAGCAACACTATTGCCATCTGGTGAGAAGATTAGTTTTTGATTAGAAATATTAGACGACATCCACAGATTACTTTGTGGCAATAAATTAGTAAGACTACTACCATCTTTATTGATCATATATAAATTACCGCCATCATAGAAAAATATTTTATTATTATCGGGCGACCAAGCTCTAAAACTGCCTACAGCCAAGCTCTTTATATTAGTACCATCTTTATTAGACAAATACAAATCGGTGCCACTAGAATATACAAAGCTATCTCCATCAGAAGACCAGCTCGGAATATCACTAGAGCTAGAACCACTGCCAAAACTTGTATTTAAACCTAAATATTTAATATAAGTAGCATCTTGATTAATTATATAAGCTCCTTTAGTTGTGTCAATTACTGCATAATCACCATCGCTAGACCAAGCAAAATTGGCTGGCAAATCTAAATTGCTACCATAAGAATCAAGAGATACATTCCCTATGCCATTAGTTATATTAATTATGCCACTGCCATCAGCACGAACAGCATATAAGTCATATGTTGTTCTGTCACTTAGAAAGAGGGTTTGTTTGTCTGGGCTATATTTTATATAATAAGGATTTACAAGATCTATACCTTGGGCTTCTGTGATATTGTTCAAGCCATTAATTGTGTCAAATTTAAAGGCAGAATAACCACTTGTGTCTTTATTGTCTTGAGCCTGAAAAGCGATTTGGGCATTGTTTGGCGAAGATTGCAAACTTTCTAAATTAGAGTTTATGGTTACACTGCCAGCATTAGAGGTTAAATTAGTTAAACTACTTGAAGTGAAATCATATTCATACAGTTCATAAGAATCACTTGTATATAAATCTCCATTCCAGCTTTCAGAGGTAGATTTTTCTTGGCTTACAAAATATAAATTATTGCTATCGGCTGACCAAAGAGGCCTATCATTTTTATAATCAACAGATCTAGAATCATAAGGAGAAGCTATATATAAATTGCTAGAGCCAGTTGTAATATTAGTAACAGAGCTAGTATTTAAATCATAAACATATAATTCTTCTTGGCTGGTGAAAGCTATTTTTTGCCCGTCTGGAGAGAAAGAACTATAAGCATAATAAAAAGACGGATAAGCTAAAGGCGATTGCACATTAGACAAATCAATTGGTACGCTACTACCATCTTTTGAGAATAAATAAACATCTTGTCCATCGCTTAATACAAAACTGTCACCATCTGGAGACCAAGTTGGTTCAAACCTAAATTCTCCTTGAGCATAAATATTTATAGCATTATTAGAAGTAAGTCTAATATCAAGATGAGTATTAGAATCTGTCATTTGGATTAAATCAGTTCCATCGTTTTTAATTGAATATACTTCATAATTTTCATTAAAGAAATAAATATATTGATTATCGGGTGAGAATTTAATAAAACCAAACTTTTCATCCATATAACTAGTAGTACCAGAATAGGCATTTACAGCACCATTAGTCAAATTAGTTAAATTACTACCATCAGCATTCATACTGTATAAATCACCGGCATCATTCACAAAATAAGCTTTGCTTGCGTCAG
This sequence comes from Candidatus Caenarcanales bacterium, assembly GCA_947494115.1. Taxonomy (GTDB): domain Bacteria; phylum Cyanobacteriota; class Vampirovibrionia; order Caenarcaniphilales; family Caenarcanaceae; genus CANLTT01. The sequence continues at coordinate 2,045 of CANLTT010000011.1, read as the reverse complement.
GTGAAAAAGCTAAACCTTGTTTATTTTGAAGAATATTTTCAATATCAGCCCAATCATTTTTTGTATCATTATATGGCAAAACAGCTTCACTATAACTATTTATATAATTTTGATTATTATTACCACTTCTGGTTATTAAAGTAGTATCAGAAATTGCATCATAGACTTTGTAATCTTCAACAGAAGTGGAAGTACGATCAGCAAAAAATACTTTAGAACCATCTTTGGACAAGTAAGCACCGCCCCAATCAGAGGTGTTTAAGGTTAAGTTAATTTCCGAAGAAAGACCATCTGTTTTTAAATAATACAAATCAGTTTGATAATTATTAGCCTGATATGGTTCACCTGCAAAAATGACCGCTGAACCATCATAATTTGTTTGTAAAAATTTTCCAGAATAACCGTAAGAATCATAATAATTAGCTTGAGCATCAATAGTATCATTAGTTAAATTAGTTAAAGCCTTACCATCTTGATTAAATATATAAATATCTTTGTTTTCATCAACGAATAATATTTTTTGTTTATCACCTGAAATAATAAAATCTGACAAGGTATTATTTGAATCAGCATCATAAACTTGCAAATTATCACCTGTTATATTATTTAAAGTACCAGTGCTAGAGTCTCCGATATATAGATCTTGTTGATATTGAAGAACAAAATGATTATTATCAGCTAAAAAGTTAATATTTAAATTACTTACATCTTGCCCATAACTACCATATTGGTCGATCGCAAAATTATTATTAGTTAAATTGGTTAAATTACTACTTTGAACATTAAAAGCATAAATATTATAAGTATCAGAAGAGTCTAAATAACCATCTTGATTAACATCATCCATCATCGTAAATACTACATTTTTATTATCAGCCGACCAATCAAATGACATATCGCTTATTGGTGTATCAGAAGATGAAAGATTAGTGGCTAAAGACAGTATTTTATTTGCAGTGCCTGTTTGGAGATCAAGTAAAGTTAAAGAAGATTGACGAGCAATACTATAATCTGCATATTCCTCCTCTACCCAAGCTATTATTTTATTATTGCTTTGATTAAAAGTAGTGGGATCATTCCAGTAAAAGTGCTCATTAGAATCTAAGCCAGTAATTTTATTTACACCACTGCCATCAGTATTAAAAATATAAGTCTCATAATTTTTTGCACTTGTCTCTAAGGTAAATAAGCCTTTGTCACCACCTTTGAAAATTTCATAATTAGCATATCCTGTATAAGCTTTACTTAGATTAATTGAGGTCTTTAAAGTACCCGAATTTATATCAATAAAATTAATTGCATCTTGAGATTTAAAGAAAATCGTAGACTTATCAGAAGAAGTTAAATCTACTATTGTTTTATAATCATAATATGTATTAGAATTATAAATCTTAGTGCTGTGAGCCTGAACATTATTACCCGTAGTTGTAAAATTGGTTATTTGAGTTAAACTATCACCATTTGCATTAATCGAATAATAGTTTTCGATACCACTTTTAGTAGCGGCAAAATACAATTTAGAATTATCATTAGACCACATTAAAGAATCAGTATCGTAGGCCGTAAATTGATTTGCCGTGGAAATATTAGAAAACCCGCCATCAGATTCATAAAGCATAAGTTGAGACTGATTAGAAATTTCGGCATAAGCGGCTTTACCATCAGAAGACCAATTGAGAGTAGTAGACGGATTAGAATAAGCGTTATCACTTAATCTAAAATCTTTATTAGGCAAACTTAAAGTATTTAAATTACCATTAGAATCGACAATATAAGTACTGTACAATCTATTAATATTATCACTTTCATTATAAGCCATAAAAGTAGCAGAATTACCATCGGCGGCAATATTTATATTACTAAAATATGATAAAGGATCATAGCTTGAAGTTGCATTGATTGTTTGAGAACCATCAGTTTTAAAGAGGAATAAATCACCATTTAAAACATATCCGCCATTTTGCCCATCAGCCGATAATATACTATTAGTTATTATATTTTTATTCGTGGCAATTGTGGTTAATTGATTAGTTGTATCGTTAAAG
>CANLTT010000010.1 GCA_947494115.1 Candidatus Caenarcanales bacterium | reverse complement strand
GATTTGAGCCATCCACAGGGTTTCTGGGATATAGCTTCGCAGTTTTATCGTTTTAAGCTTTTGCCTTTTTTGGGCGGTTTATTGGCTAAAAATGCCTCGGCGTATGATTATTTGCCAAATTCAATTCAAAATTATCCCGATCAATTGGCTTTAAAAGCTTTAATGCAAAAAACAAATTGGCAAAAAACAAATTATCAAAATATTTTAGGCGGTGTTTTGGCTATTCATGAAGGTTTTAAAGTTTAATGATAATTTGTAGTAAATCAAATCAATGGCTTAAATTGGTTAGAGCTTTGCTTAAAGGCAGTAAAGAAAGCCAAAAATATTTTATAGCCGAAGGAGAAAAAGTTATTAAAGCTCTTTTGCCTGTCTATAAGCCCTTGGTGGTTTTAGCGCAAGAAAATTTTGAATTTAATTTAGAAGAAAGTTTTTTGACTATTTCGGTGCCAATTTGGCCTAGCGAAACACCAAGCAAAATACTGGCTATTTTTGAAAGACCAAATTATGCTCTCTCTGACTTGCAAAATGCCCAAGATTTAATTATTTTAGATGAAATTCAAGGCCCCGGCAATCTTGGAAGCATTATTAGAACAGCCGTGGCCGCTGGTTGGGAAAATTTAATTTGTTTAAAAAACACGGCTAATCCGTTTTCGCCTAAAGTTGTGCGCTCTTCGGCTGGAGCTTTGGGTGGATTGAAAATTTTTAGTGATTTTGAAATTGGCTCTTTAACTCAAATTTTAAAAGAAAACAATTTTACTTTGATTTATACTTCATCTCACTCAGAGAGTAAGTTTAATGAAATTAATTTTAAGCAAATAAATAAACCGTGTTTGATTTTGGGCAATGAAGGCCACGGAATACAAGAAAATTTAAAGCAAATAATTTTCAATTCGGGTTTAAACTTACTAGAAGCTAATATTCCTATTTTAAAACCACAAATTGTTGAATCTCTAAATGTGGGAATTGCCTCTGCTTTGCTTATGTATAAGATTAAAAATTTGATTTAGTCTTTTTGTTTATTTTGGAATACAATATAAGTTCACCGTAGTTTAGCATAAACAGCTTGCTTAGCTTATTAAAAAAGTTTTTTCTTATATTTATTATAGGCTTTGTGGGCGTATTTTTTATAATTGCTTATAGAATTGATCTTTGGTGGCCTTATTTGGGTGAGCAAACCGATAAATTTTTACAAGACCAATTAATTTGCAAAAACACTTATTGGCATACGCCTACAGAACTGGCTTTAGAAAATTGCCACAATAAAAAACAAAATATAAAAGCCAAAATCATTCATTTTAACTTGCTTTCGGGGCGTTTATTGGCAAAGCATGTTTTTTTTAAAATTGCTTCAGCTTCTTCTGGTACACAAAACAAACTTCCTAATATTCCAAGTCAAATTAAACAAATCGAAATTCATGATCTAAATCTTGTGTTGCCAGAGCCTTTACGAGATATTGTGCCGCCCAAAATTAAAAAGCTTAAATTAAAACGCAAACCTTTTAGCCTAAAACAAGCTTGGCAAGCCGAAATTCATTCTTCGGAAAACTTGCAACTAAATGGCCTTCTCGGTGAAGTGATTGACTTAGAAACCAAATTTAAAAACTATATTGTAAAAGTTCAAAACTATAAAGCCAAATTAAACGGCTCAGTGCACTTAAAAACTAATAATTTATTTAAAGAACCTTTAGAAGTACGATTCAAAAAACTTCAAATTATTGATCAAAAGTTCAAAGTACCAGCCAAAATCAATGGCAGTTTTATTTTAGATTCTGATTTTAAAAAGGTTTTGGCTTTAAAAGCACCTTTTAGCTTAAATTTAGGTAATTTAAAATTTTCTAATGTTTTGCTTGAGCCTTTGCAGTTCAGGCTAGAAAAAACTTCAGTGCAAAATTTAAAACCTTTTGTCAAAAACTTACCTTTGTCTTTTGGCTTTATTGAAGGCGACTTTTGGCTAAATTTAGAAAACAATAAACAAACTTTAGCCAATTTAAAATTCGATTTTTTGGCTTTGAGTGGGCAATATCCCATAAAAGGTTTAAACGGAAATTTAAAGTTTTTGCCTTTGGTTTTGGCGCAAAAAATCAATCAAAGCAATTTTAAACAAAAAACTTTAAAACAAATTTTGGCTTTTCTTGAGGTTAAAGAATTTAATTTGCAAATTCCCAATAATCAAGTTCGGTCGTCTAATGGTGGTTTTAGTGGTTTTGGCAATTTGGCAGGAAAAATAAATTATGCCGAAAAACAAGATTTAAAAGGTGAAATTGTTTTAAATAATTTGTCTTTAAGCGTTCCCAAACAACAACTTGGTATAAAAAACGGCAATGCAATTATTAAAATTTTGAATGAAAAAGCCAATTTAAATTTAAAAACTTATAATCTTCAAAAGCTTTCAGAGCCAATTTTATTGCATGGTGAATTAAATTTATGGCCAAATCAAACGGCTAATTTTATTTTAGATATTCCGCATTTTAGCTTTTTTCAAAATAATGTTTCACCGCAAATTACTTCGATTAATGGTCATTTACAAAATATTCAAATTCAGGCTGTTTTCAATCAAAAACCAATTATTAGCTCTGCCAAAGGCCAAATTCAATATATTAATTTAAAAACTAATCAACAAAATATTCATTTAACCGAAGGCAAGCTTGTTTTAGCCAAAAATAATCTTTTACAAATTAGAGACTTGCTTTTTAAAACGCCATCTGGTTGGGCTAAAACTTATATTGATTTTCCAATTTTACAAAAAAATCCTCAACCAATCATTAAAACCAAGCTTAAAATGCCTTTAAACGATATTCAAAATTTGCTTGAGCCGTATTTGAAAATAACTGACTATAAATTTAATGGCTTAGCTGAGGGAGAGCTTGAATTGAAAGGTAAAACTTTAAACAAACTCAATTTGAATTTGCAAGCTTTAGAAATTTGGCAAAAAGAAAAACAATTAATAAGCTCTTTAAATGGGCAAGTTCACCTAAATAAAAATCAAGAAATTGCCCTAAAAAACTTTGAAGGCTATTTTAATAAAATTAATAAATTTCAAATCACTGGCCATTTCAGTAAAAACAATTATTTGCCCATTTTTGATATTCACATTTTGGTTAATCCGAAAAATGTTACTGAATTTTTGCAAGAAAAACCGGGCATCGCTTTTGATGAAGGCATTTATCTGCCAATGTCTATTAATGTAAAAGCTTTATCGCCTCAAGAGCTTGATTTGCACTTTAGTTCTAGTTTTCATAAAATGCAACTTTTCGAGAAAAAAATTGTTTTTGTGCCAGATTTAAACCAACTTGAAAATTTAATCGGTGATGGAAATTTAAACTGGAAAACCAAAAACTTTAAAATTAATAATTTGGCTTATTCGGGCAAAGATTTTGGTATTTTGCTTAAAGCATTTGGACAGCCAGACAAATTTGATTTTTCGCTTGAATCCGCTCCATTGCTTGATTTGGGGGAAATTGCCAAGATTTGGTCGGAAGATTCAGCCGCTGGCCAGTTTAGAGGAAAAATTATTGCTAAAGATTTTGAGCCTAAAGACCAAAGCACTTGGATTCAAAACCTTTCAGCGGAGCTGTATTCGGAAGAAGATGTGCATGATTTTGAATATGGAATTCTTTTTGGTAAATATTTTAACTTCAATTTGAAAACCGAAAACGGAAATGGAAATGTCAAACTTTTAACCCGCAAAGGCAAAATTAAAAACTTGCAAATTACCAATTTAAGCTCCCAACTGCAAATTAAAAACGGAAACCAAGCTGTTTTGACTGAATGTTCGCTTGAAACAGCCGATGGAAAAGCTGAAGTAAATGGAAACATTAATTTAAGTTCTGGCGAAGCTGAATTGACAGGCAATATGAATGATGTAAATATTGAAACTGTAAGTAATAATTTATTTGGTAACTTGGGTAACTATAATGGAAAAGCCAATTTGAACTATTATTTACAAGGCAATTTTATTGATTTGCTCAAGTCCGCTCCGCCTACAGCCGCTAATGGTGATTTTGAATTAAAAAAAGGAAGCATGAAACAAATTTCGGAGCTTTCTAAGGGTTTGAATTTAGCTAATTTGGTTTTTGGTTTACCAATTTATTTTAGTTTTAGTACAATCAGTCATATTCTTCAGCCAGAGCAAGATGCCGACTTTTTATCGATTAAAGGCAAATGGCGTTTTAGCGACAAACAGAAAAAAATATTTTTAGAAGATGCGGTTTTTAAAGGCATTAATGCTTTACATCTTAGTTTGAATGGCGATTGGGACTTTGTAGATAAGGATATGAATTTCGATGTTTATGGTTTTATTCCTAAAAGGCCAATGAAACAAGATAATCAATCTTCTTTGCTTGAGGTTGCGAATAAATCAAGGCATTTTAAATTTAAAGTTAATGGCAATATAAAAAACCCCGATTCACTAACTAATTCGGTTAAAAAATCAATTCAGTTTTTGTGGTTTCCAAGTTCTAATGAAGTAAGAGCAAGATTTAAAAAATAAATAGCTTCAAATAAAATTAAGGTTTAAAATTTGCTAAATGGCAAGAATAAAATTAATTATTTTTTTAGTTTTGGTAAGTTTGGTTTTACCCAATTGGGCATTAGTCAAAAAAAACAATATTGACATTTTGGGCTTGAGTTTAAGAACAAATTTTGCCAATTATGAAGATTTTTTATTTGTTGCGGATAATGCACGTTTTAAGCTTTTTTTAGGTTATTTATTATTAAATGAAATTTCTGCTGGCGAGATTGAAAGCCAAGAAGAATTAATTTTATATCCCAAGCATAAAATGGGCGGAGCTGGTAATTTGCAATATCAACTTAGCGGCGCACAGATTCCTATTTTAAAAGTTGCCGAAATTGCAATTCAAGAAAATGACGATACGGCCGCTAATATGCTTTTAGACAGACTGGGCGGCTATAAACAAGTAAATAATAAATTGGCAGAAATTGGCTTTGAAGATACTAAAATTAAAGATTGTTTTCCTAATGTCAATCAAACCTCAGAGAAAGACTTAGTAAAATTAATTACCCAAAAAAATCTCAAAGGTGCCCAAGCCCAAATTTTTAAAAAATGGTTGATTAATTATGGAAACTCTTAAAGTTAGCTACTCTAAAGGCTAAATACAAAGATCGAAACTAAAAAAGGCTTAATTTAATATTTTCTTTTCAGTCTAATTTAATCTATAGTATACTGGAATTCTTCTAATCCTAAAGCAAAATCGGGGTGTTTTATGTCTGCAACTCTTCAGAGCACAAGCCTTTTGGCCGTTAAAATAAGTCAAGAAAAATTCAATCAAGCTCTTTCATTAGTCTCTAAAGCAATTGCAAAACATAGTATTCAGCCTATTTTAAGTAATGTTTTGCTCAAAGCCGATGCCACCAAAAAAACTTTAACACTTGCCGCCACCGATTTAGACCTTGCTTTAGCCGTTGAAATACCCGCAGAAGTAACCGAAGCTGGTCAAGTAACCGTTCCAGCGCAAAAACTTTCAGAATTGGTTAGTAAATTGCCACATTTAGATTTATCTTTAACTAGCTCTGAATCAGCTTTAATAACAGTTTCTTGTGGTCGTTCCAAATCTGAAATCAAAGGTTTGTCGGCTGAACAGTTTCCACAAGATTTTTTAGAAAAAGCCAATAGTTCTTCAGAAGCGGCTTTTACTTTACCAATTAAACACTTGCAAGAAGCCGCTGGTTTGGTTAGCTTTGCCAGCGATAAAAGAGAAGCCAATAGTATTTTAAATGGTATTTGTCTTGAACTTAGTAGTGACAAAGGCTTTGAAGTTGCCGCCACCGATGGAAGCCGCTTAGCTTATTATCATCTTGAAGAAATTAAATTTGAGGGTAATGGCTCAGCTAAAAAAGTAATAATTCCTTTTCGTACAATTACCGAGTTGTCTCGTATGTTGAGCGGTCTTGATGAAGAAAATATTGAATGTAATTTAAGTGAATCTAATCAAATTATTTTTAAAGTTGCTGGCCGAATTCTTTGTTCGAGCTTAATTGAAGGTAGTTATCCAAAATATCAACAATTGATTCCTTCTCACCATAATCAAATTGCTATTGTCGAAAGACAAGCTTTTTTGGCCGCTCTCGAAAGAGTTTCGGTTATGGCAAATGAAAAAACCCGTGTAATTAAGCTTTTGTTTGAAGAAATTGGTGTTTTAAATGTTTCGGCAAATGCTCCCGATATCGGCGAAGCGCAAGACCAAATAGATGTGAGCGAATATAATGGCCAAGATTTTTCAATTGCCTTTAACGTAAATTATATGTCTGAATGTTTGCGTAATTTGAATTGTGCTAAGGTTCAATTGCAAATGTCAGAGCCGCTAAAGCCAATTATTGTTACTCCTCTTGACGAAAAAGCCGAAGAGAGCGAAGCCAAAACTGGTTTCAATTATTTATATCTTTTAATGCCAGTTCAGATGCGTTGATGGGCTTGATTGAATTAAAAAATATTTCTAAGAGTTATCAAGGCCGAGAAAATGCCCTCAAGAATATAAATCTTGAAATTGAGCAAGGCCAATTTATTGCATTAATGGGCGAGTCTGGCTCTGGGAAAACTACTTTATTAAATATTTTAGGCTTAATTGATTCAGCCAGCGAAGGCGAGTATTTATTTGAAAACATACAAACCAAGGCTTTTAGCGAAAACCAAAGAACCATTTTTAGAAGAGAAAAACTTGGTTTTATTTTTCAGTTTTTTAATTTATTGCCAGCCTTAAATGTAACCGAAAACGTTGCGATTCCTCTTTATCTGAATAAAATCAAAAACCCAATTGCAATTGCCCGAGAAAAACTAGCTCAAGTTGGCATTCTAGAGCTAAAAGACAGGCCTTTAGATACTTTGTCGGGCGGGCAAAAGCAAAGAGTAGCCATTGCAAGAGCTTTAGTGCACAAGCCAAAACTAATTTTAGCCGATGAACCAACTGGAAACCTTGATAGCGAGTCTGCTAGAGCAATTTGTGGAATTTTACAACGTCTCAAAAAAGAAGAAAATATAACAATTATTATGGCAACTCATAGTTTGCAAGCCGCTTCTTTTGCTGATAAAACTATTAATATTTTAGATGGAAGTTTTATTGGGCAAAATACTAAAAGCGACCTATAATCGAAAAAAGTTGGCCTATTTTAACCATGGAATTCAATAAAGATAAATTTTCTCATTTTGTGATGCAAAGACCTTATTTAGGCGAAATTAAAGAAAGCAATGAAAATGAAAAGTTTTTTAAATATGCTCTAGAAAAAGCTGGTTGTGGCGATAGTTATGAGCTTAGTGTGAAAATTGATGCTTCTGGAAAAGTAATTGACGCAAAATATATAACATATGGTTGTGGTTATGCCCAAGCCACTTGTTGCGCTTTAATTGAAACACTTTTAGGCCAAAACATTGGTGAAATTGCCAATTGGTCAGAGAAAGAGGTTGAAACCAAAATCGAAAATATTATGGGTGAATATCCCGTTCACAAAAAGGCTTATATGTTTTTTGCCAAAGAATTGCTTGATGGAATTTGTAAACAAGCTCTAGAAACAGCCTAAAGGCTAATTTGTTTATTAGATTTCTTGGAAAATAAATTATAAAAACGTGAAACACCTCATTAAGAGAGGACTTTTTTATAGACTTTCACCCAGTGTACCCCTCCGCGCTTTTAATAGAGGGAGCTGGTGGTTTTCAGGAAAAATAAAAACTCCCCTCTCTGCTTGTGGAGAGGGGTTGGGGGTGAGGCTGTATTATTGTCCAAACTTTTTTCGGCTCACTTTTTCTTAACTGGCAATTTAGACTATAATTAAGCAAATATTGGTTTAGAATAATTTTTTATGTCTGCAAATACAGTCGCTTGGGGAAAGATTGGCACAATTTTAAAAGCCCAATTTAATTGTTTTCCGCAACCTAATACCGCTGGCCAAAAGCCAATTGAAGCAATTTTATTAAAAGACACAAATCAAATCACTGAATTAATGCATGAATTAAAAAATAAACACGATTTTTCGGTTTTGCTTTTGATTAATGCGGTTGAATATAAAGAAAATTTTCAGATTATTTATCAATTACAAAAAATGCCACCCAATTATGAAATGCTCATTATTAAAGTGAATATTTCAAAAACTAATCCCGAAATAAATTCAGTTTCTAAGGTTTGGAATAGTGCAAATTGGTATGAACGTGAGCTTTGGGACTTGCAGGGAATTAAATTTAAAGGCCATGATAATCTTCAACGCATTTTAAACCCAGATTCTTGGGAAGGTTTTCCTTTGCGCAAAAATTATATTCCCCCTCTTGATGCTTTAAATGGTCCAATTACGGCTGTCAAAGGCAATGCTATTGGTAGTTTAAGCCAAAGTACCCGCTCCGAAGTCGAAATTATTGAAGAACCCAATAAAGTCGTTCAGCCTTAATGCCCGTTTTGACCCTTTTAAATTGATTTTTAATGTAGATAAAATAGAGGTGCAAATTCAGGGAAAATAATAAATATATGAAAAACACCATTTATTTAAGCGGTCCAGACGATAATATCCCCGAAGGTCAATCTTTGAAGCCAAAAAACAAAATTTTAAGTTGGCGTTCTACGGCTTTTCAGTTTTGCTTAAAACAAGGTTTGCAAGTTGTTAATCCGCTTATGCAGGTCAAAGAGACGCTTAATTCAAATGGGCATTCTTTTATTGCTAATGATAGAACCCGCAAAGAAGTAGAAACCGCTTTTGCTCTAATTGACCGCTGTGATTTTGTTTTGGCCAATTTATACTCTGCTGACGAATCGAGTTGGATACCTTTAATTTATGCTCATAATAAGGGCAAACATACGGTCGCTTGGACACCTTTTCCTGTTAGTCCTTGGTTGGTTTCTTATGCTAAGGCCTGTTTTGAAAGTTTGGAAAATGCGCTCGAATATATTATTGCCCAGTCGAATGACAATCAAAAAAGTATTTTAGACTGGTCAATCAATTATGAAACATCTTTAAAAGAGCATTCCGAAAAATTTCCAATAGATGGCGATACCGATTTTCAGTATTTTTCGGGTGATGAAAGTCGATCAGCTTTGCTTATAGCTCCTCATGCAACTTCTTATTGGCATTTAGGCAATTTTTTTGAAGCCGAAAATTACACAGGTGCTTTAACCGCCGCTCTCAGTCGTTTAACTAATACACCTGCTATTATAAGTTCATATTGTAGCGCCGAAGATTCTCTTTATACTTCTTCTCTCAAGTCAAGCTCTAATCCGCTGATTGGTTTTATTCAAAAAATTATAAGCATTCACAAAATTAAATTTTTAATTGTTTTTCGGGGCAACTCATGGCAAGCCGAAAGAGACTTAAAAGTAAAAAGCTTTTTATTGTCCGAAAAGGCTTCTAATTCTTATTTGCAGGCTTTTTTAGGTAATCTTCAAAAACAAGCCGAATTAAGACAAATAAATTATAAACTTGAAAATGCGACTCCCGAAAATGATTTACAAAGATTGGCTTTCGCCCTTTCAGTGCCAGTTGTCGAAATTCAGGTTCATAAATCTTTCTTAATTCCGCAATTGCAAAGAGCACAATATCATAATTTAGTTAATATGCTTGAGGCCACTCTCAATAGTGAACTTGATTGAAGGCTTAAGTAACTGTTAGGCTTTAAAGGTTATTTAATCAACCCAAATTAAGGGCTTTGGCAACTGCTTCCATTGACGCTTCTGCTTTAACTGGAGAAAAACCAGAGACATCAAGAGCGGTTTGCGGGTCTTTAAGGCCATTACCAGTTAAAACACAAACCACCGTAGATTCTCTTTGTAAGCGTCCTTGTTGAGCCATTTTAATTAAGCCAGCTACAGAGGCGGCACTAGCGGGTTCACAGCAAATGCCTTGGCCAGCATGAATTAGCTTATAAGCCTGAATAATTTCTTCATCAGTTACGGCTTCTACCAATCCATATGATTCTTGCACTGCTTCAGCGGCCATTTGCCAACTAGCTGGATTACCAATTCGGATGGCGGTTGCAATAGTTTCGGGGTTTTCAACTACTTCACCTTTTACAATTGGAGCCGCTCCAGCCGCCTGAAAACCACACATTTTAGGTTTAGCGTTTATAATCCCAAGTTCATAATATTGCTTAAAGCCAGCCCAGTAAGCCGAAATATTACCAGCATTACCAACTGGAATTGTTAAAATATCGGGTGCTCTGCCGAGCTGATCGCAAACTTCAAAAGCGGCTGTTTTTTGGCCTTCAATACGGTCTGGGTTTACAGAATTAACAAGCGCAATTGGGTGTTTTTCGCTGAGCTGGCGCACAATTTGCAAAGCTTGGTCAAAATTACCTGCAACTTGAATAACTTGAGAACCATAAACCAAAGCTTGTGCTAATTTGCCTAAAGCAATATAACCATCGGGCACTAAAACGACACAGCAGGCAGTTTCAAAACCATTAGCTCTTGCGCAAGCCGTATAAGCCGCCGCTGAAGCCGAAGTATTGCCTGTAGAAGCACAAATCATTGTTCGAAGGCCTTTAGCAATGGCTTTAGTAACGGCCATCGTCATGCCTCTATCCTTAAAACTACCGCTGGGATTAGCTCCTTCAAACTTTAAATAAACACTAAGACCAGCCACATTACAAGCTTGCGCAATAGCTGGAGCGGGAACTAAGGGTGTATTTCCTTCACAAAGCGTAATGACTTTGGTTTTATTGTCAATATCAAGTAAATCACGGTAGCCATTAATCAAACCATTCCAAGGCTTTATGCTTTTTTCTTTATTATTTAAAAATCTTGTCCAGAAGCTCATCAGGCGGGTACTTTCGTTTTTATGGTAAGGGCATGTATTTTTTCTTTAAGTTCTTCTCTTAAAGCACTATAAACCATTTGATGTTGTTGAACCAGAGATTTACCTTTAAATAATATTGATTCTACTTCAACTGTGTAATAAGCTGGATCGTCGTTTTGATGACCTATATGCAATGCTCCATCGTCCTGTATTTTTACCGAAAGAGCTTGCAATTTTTGCATTAAAATATTTTTTACTTCTTCAGAACTAATCATAATTGATAATTTTAAGCCTAGTTTTCAAAAATTTCCAAATAAATTTATTTTCAATACTATGGACGATTTATCAAAAAGTAATTTATTTGGAAAATATGAATTCTTGAGTTGCCTCGTTCTTAGGGGTCTCGTCGCCGACCCCTAAAACCCCGCTCATGGGGTGCCGCCCCCAAACGACGGATTGACAGCTTGTTGCGATTTAGTCCATTATTGCTCATGAAAAGCCTGTTTATTTTGTTATTTTAAAAACTGTCCATAGTGTTAATTTTTAGACTTTCTTTGCAAAAACCCAGTTACTGAAATACAAAAACAAAACTTGTATTATTATGAATGGGTGAATTTGACTGGAAAAATTATATGTTTTCTTCTGCTTATTTTTGGCTGAGCCTAAGCCTAATTTGCTTAATTGTCGAAATTTTAACACCTGGTTTTTTATTTGCGGCCTTTTCTTTGGCGGCTTTAATCACGGGTCTTTCTGCTTTTTGGTTGAAAAACTATTATATTTTATTTATGGTTTTTGCTTTAAGTAGTTTATTGGTTTATTTTGGCTTAAAACCTTGGTATTTTAACTTTATTTTAAAACCTCTCGAAAAACAAACTAAATTTGGAATGCAAGCTTTAATTGGTAAAACTGGTTTAATTACAAAAAGTATAAAACAAGGCGAAAAGGGTTATATCAAAATTGATGGCGACGAATGGCAAGCTTATTCAAAAATCGAAATTGAAATAGGCCAAAAAGCTCAAGTTATCGACCTAGAAGGAAATAGTGTGTGGGTAAATGAGATTTGACATTATAAGCCTGTTTCCTGAAGTAATTGAAAGCTATTGCAGTGTTAGCATTTTGGGGCGTGCTTTTAAAGAATCTAAAGCCACTTTAAATACTCACCAACTGCGCAATTTTGGTTTAGGCAAATATAAAAAAGTAGATGATACACCGTTTGGTGGCGGCACTGGCATGATTTTAAAAGCCGAACCTTTATTCAATGCTCATTCTTCTATTCCTAAATTAAATAAAAGTAAAACCCTCATTCTTACGCCACGTGGACACCTTTTAACCCAGCCATTTATACGCACAAAATTATTGCCCGAAGAACAACTTATTATTATTTGTGGCCGCTATGAAGGTTTTGATGAGCGTATAATGTCTTTAGTTGATTATCCAATTAGTTTAGGTAATTTTGTTTTAACGGGTGGCGAGCTTGGAGCTATGATAGTTATTGATGCCGTAACTCGTTTACTTGAGGGTGTTTTACCAAAAGGCCTTTCGGCACACGGACAAGACAGTTTTGCAGATCTAGAGGGAAAACTTTTAGAAGCTCCGCAATATACACGCCCCGCCGATTTTAGAGGCCTCAAGGTACCTGAAGTTTTGCTTAGCGGCAATCATAAAGAAATTGACAAATGGCGCAATGAGTATAACTAAATTAATATTTGAAAGAAATAAACTAAATTGTTTGTTTTGGCGCAAGCTCATTTATAATCGTCAAAAGCAATGAGAATTAAAAAATGGAAGAAATAATACAAATAAAATATATAGTCGGTGCTTTAGCTTTTTCGGGGCTGGGTTTGGTGATTTTGGCTTTGGCTTTTATTATTTTTGATAAGTTTACGCCCGGCGATTTGTGGAAAGAAATTTTTTTAGAAAAGAATTTGCCAGTAGCAATTGTAGTTGGTTCTATTGCTTTGGCAATTGCTCATATAATAGCGGCGGCCATTCATAGCTGATTTTTATTTTAAATCTGGAAAATGATGCAAAATTTCGCTTTTATACTCGCCTTGAGGTTGTATCTCTAGATATTTTCTCCAGTAATCACGGGTTTGATTGCTGTCTTTATCCAATAAAACCGCTCCCAAAGCATAATAAGATTCAGCATAACTTGGATTAATTTCAATTGCTTTTTTATATTCATTCACTGATTCATTTTCTTGGCCGCTATTAGCCAGAGCCAAAGCATAATTATATTGAGCATGAAAATTATTTGGATAAGTTCCTAAATAGCGTTTATAAAGTTTTGAAGATTCACTAAACTGACCAATTGCAGAGTAAGAATCGGCAAGCCCCAAAACAGCTTCATAACTATTTGGTTCGTCTGTAATTATTTTTTGATATTCACTGGCCGCACTATAATAATCACCCGAATTGGCTATACGCTCAGCAAGCTCAAGTCGCAATTTAGTTGAGTTTTGATCGCTGTCTCGGAGCAATTTAATCGCTTCTTCTTGTTTGCCTTGTTTAGATAAAACCCGAGATAAAGTTAAGCGATATTTGCTCTGATCTGGCTTTAAATTCATCAATTCACGGTAGGTAATTTCGGCACCAGCAAGGTCATTTTCTTGAATTTGTAAAGGTCCAATTTGGTTTAAAATATTTAGTTTAGCGGCTCCCAAGCTTTGTGCTGTTTTGTAAGCATAAATTGCCTCTGGATATTTTTTTTGTGAAACCTGAACTGAAGCCAAATTTAGCCAACTATCTTTATTTTTGCGTTCTAATTTATGATAATTATTCCAAACAATTTCGGCATTAGGCCAGTCCCTAGCTCCATTTAGGGCGGCTCCATAATTAAAAAGTAAAGCCTTATTTTGAACATATTGTGGTTGTAAAGCCAATACCTCACGATACAAAAAAGTGGCCTCGCTGTATTTTTTCTGCCAAAGCCTAATATCAGCCAATTGCACTTTCAAAGAATAATCTTGCGGGTTTTTCTTTAGTAAATCTTCCAGCAAAACCGAAGCCAGAGAATAATCACCTTTTTTAAAATGAAGCTGTGCAATTGCAAAAAAATACTTGCTTCTTTTTTCGGGATTATTTTCAAATTGAGCCGCTAGTTGATAATGTTCTAGAGCTTCTTTGAGTTTTTTTTGTTGCTCCATATAAGAAGCGAAAATGGCGTGTAAAGTGGCATCATTTGGTTCAAATTGCAAAGCTTGATTAATCAATTCAGAGGCTTTATTCAAATTGCCTTTTCTATACTGCAATTCAGCCATAGCCGATAATAAATCTGTTCGATTTGGCGTATTACTAAGTAAAATAGCATATTCTTTTTCGGCATTAATCAAATCACCTTTCTCAGCGAGAGCACGGGCTAAATTTGTACGGGTTAAATCATCAGCGGTTTCTTGTGAAAGTATAAATTGATAACCCTGAATAGCCTGATCTAGCAAGCCCATTTGATGTTGAGAAGTGGCAATATCTGAAATTATTTTTAAGTTTTGCGGATCTTCCTTGAGGGCTTTTTGCAAATATAAAATTGCTTTTTCGGCATTGCCAGCCAGCTGTTCGGATTGGCCTAAATTATAATAAATATAAGGATAATCTGGCTCTAATTCAGCGGCCATTTTAAATTGGTCTGTAGCCTGATTGAAGAGTTTATTTTGTAATAAAGCTTTTCCGTACAAAATTCGCAAGCGGGCGTTTTTAGGAGCTAAATTGGTGGCGTTTGCAAATTCGGTTAAAGCATTTTCTATTTGACCTTCTCGCCACAATAAATCAGCCAAAGTGGCTCTTAAATCGGCATCTTCTTCTGATAAAGAGACCGCTTTTCTAAAGTTTTTTTCGGCCTCAGCGAAATTGCCTTTTTTTTGCCAATTCAAGCCCAAAATATAATAAGGAACTGCATTAGCCGAAATTTTTGCCTGAGCCGAATTAAAGCTTAAAGACAAAAAGGTTATCGAAAGAAAAAAAATATTTTTGTTTAGAGCTGACATATTAAAGAGCCGATCAAGCGACTTTCGTAATTATAAAGGATATTATTAACCCAAGTATTAATAACCTGAATTCAGGCGCAAATTTTTAATCAAAATAATAAAAATATCTATAAGTCTTCTACATTAGAGCCTAAAGTTGTAATATAAATTAAAATATTATCTTCCGAAATTCCTAAAGCTTCTAAAGCATTATCGTCAAAATACCCGCCTATTCCGCTTACACCAACTTTTAATTTGACGGCCGCCAAGTTTATTCTTTGCCCAATTTGCCCAGCATCAGCGTGAATATAACGGTAAGCTCTTTCGCCATAAATTTTAACCGCTTTGTTTAAATCACAAACATGAAACAATAAAACAGCCGCATCTCTTGCCAAATCTTGCCCAAGGCACAAATAATGAGCTTCGCTTTTTAATTCTTTAAAACGTATTTGCTTAAGATTTTCCTCCTCTGATTGATACAAATAGCAACCAGCGTCCAAGTTTTCAACATTATTAACTATTAAATAAGTTTTAAGCAGTTCAGAAGAAAGATAAACGGGATTAGCATCAAAACCTTGACCTTTATAATATTGCGGATTGTAGGCAAATTGTAGTATTTGAGCTAGTTTTTCTTTTGACAAAGGCTGATTTGGGTCATATCTACGGGATGAACGCCTTTGTAAAATAGTTGTCATTAAAGAACAGCGTTCCCAAGCAATTGGCTCAGAGCATTCTAAAGATTCACCTGTTAAAAAGGCTTCAATGCGTGATTCTTGTTCTTCTTCAAGATATTCTTTAAATAAATTTTGAACTACGCTTAAATTAGGCATTTCAGAGATTTTAGAAAAATTATGCAAAGCCTTAAGCCGCTTACCAGAAGGAATATGCAATTGGCTTGTATTTGTATCAGAAGGATAAGAAACTGGATTTTGAATTAAGCTAATATTTTGACAATCTAACTGCTTTGGAAGGGAAATTACGAATAAACTTTGTTCATCATTTTGGGCTTTTAATCCAAGTAAATTATTTATATTATCGTCTATAAAACCGCCCAGCAAATAGGCTTTTCTTTCAAACAGATAAGAAGTTAAAGCAATATTACCCAATATATGGCCAGAGTCCAGCAAAATGCGTCTATAAGCCCTATCGTGATATCTCCAAGCACTTCTTTCAAAAACGCCCGTCATAACCAAAGCCAAATCGCTATTTTGCAAACTTGGGTGATTAAAACAATTTTCGGTTAATTCGTCAAAATAAAAATCACCTTCACCCAAACGGCAAAGTGAATGAGTTTTAACCTGATAATTAAAAACACCGCTTCCAAAAGGATAATTACGACAAATTACATAAATTTCATTTGGATACAAACCTCCAGCCGAAGGAGCCGCTCTCATTAATTGTGGATTTGGTGGATAAGGCACTATGGCAGTTATTCCGTTTGCAAAATACAAAATCCGTGATAATTCTGCCAAAGGTTTTTCTGCTTCTGTCCATTGGCTTGAGCGTTTGAGTGGGGCAGTCGAAAAAGGATTTGTACTTAAAGGAACATAAGAAGACAAATCAATTTGCGGATAATTTCCATAGTCTTTAAAAGGAATTGGCTGTTTGTTCCAGTCCAGTTCATGAGAGGTTTGCATTATAGTTTCAGGTGAATACTTCGTCTCTTGATGATAAAAGCTGGCAAACGAAGTTTTCTGCAAATTCATAGATTCAATGGCTTTTTATAAACTTATTATTAAGAGTATCTGATTTGCGAAAGCTTGACATTGTCAATTTTGGGTTTATGCTAGAGAAACTATTAATTAATTTTATATCTTGGTCGATTGAACTTGCTTAAGAAAAATTTTTAAATTAAAATCATTTCTCCATACTATAAAATATCCCAAATGGGTACAATTTCCAAACTACAAACTTCCCAGCGCTTAAGCGAGCTTCCAATTTATGTTTTTGCTGAAATAGCCACATTAAAAGCTAGTTTGGATCCGAATTGGTTAATCGATTTATCTCTGGGTAGCCCCGATTCGGCAACGCCAAGCCCAATTTTAGAAACCTTATATAAAAGTTCGCAAAATACTTTAAATCATGGTTATCCGCCTTTTGATGGCAAACTTACTTTACGCAAAGGCATTCAAAAATGGTGCTCTGAGCGTTTTAAAATTAATCTAAATGAAAAACAAATTTTGCCTTTAATTGGCTCAAAAGAAGGCTTGGCGCATTTGCCTTTGGCCTATATTGATCCTGGTGATATTTCTTTAATTCCTAATCCGCATTACCCCGTGCATGAGCGTGGAACTTTAATTGCGGGCGGACAAGTTTATGATTTGCCTCTTAAAGCTGAAAATAGTTTTTTACCAGACCTTGATGCTATTCCGCCTTCAACGGCCGCTAAAGCCAAAATAATGATTATAAGTTATCCCAATAATCCAACGGGTGCAATTGCAAATAGCGAATTTTTAAAGAAAACAGTTGAATTTTGTCGTAAATATAATATTTTATTGTGCAATGATTTGGCTTATTCAGAGCTGGGTTTTAATGGCCACAAACCGCAAAGCATTTTTGAATTTATGTCTTTAGATGAACCAGCTATTGAGTTTTTTACTTTTTCTAAAACTTATCATATGGCGGGTTGGCGCATTGGCTTTTGCATTGGGAATCAAGAAATTGTGCAATCGCTTTATGCTTTAAAAAGTAATATGGATTATGGCGTTTGTGGTGCGGTTCAGGATGCGGCTTTGCAAGCTTTAAGTTTGCCTGAATCTTATTATGCTAATTTGTCTAATTTATACCAAAAAAGAGCTGAGCTTTGTCGTTCAGCTTTAAGCGAGAAATTAGGTTGGCAAATTTTTAAACCGCAAGGTGCTATGTATTTGTGGGTTCCGGCTCCTAAACAATATGAAGGCGATGGTTCAGTTTTTGCCCAAGATTTGCTTAAAAAAGTTGGCATTGTAACTACCCCCGGTTTGGCCTTTGGTACTGAAGGTAAAAATTATATTCGTTTGGCTTTAGTACAACCCGAAAATAAATTACAAGAAGCCATGGAACGCATTGTGCAAAATTTTGCTTAAGAAATTTCTAAGACAAGCCTGATAATTTATGAAAAAAATAATTTGGTTTTGGTTTTTTTTAATTTTTGCCGCACAAGCCCAAGCGACTGGTTTTGTTTATTCTCCTTTGCAAATTATTTTAAAAACAGACGATAATGGCCACGCTAAACAAGAAATAACTTTTTATAATCCAAGCGCAAAGCCAAGCAGATTGCAACTTAGTTTTAGTGAATGGGAAATTGATGAAATAAGCCAAATTAAAATTTTAGAACGCACCGAGATTTTAGACTATATAAAAGCCAATCCTCAGCAATTTACGCTTGCGCCCTTTGAAGAAAAAACCATAAAAATAACTTGTCTTTTGCCTTCTAATTATGATGATAAAGAATATAAATTATTTTTGAATATACTCGAAATTGGTTACGATCGTAAAGCGCAAAATAATAATCCCGAAGAAAAATTTGTTAATAAGCAAATCAGAGCTGGTACATATATAAGAAAGGGAAATTTAAGCGAACTGAAAGACAACTTAAAAATTGAAGAAATAAATTTGCGCTATGAAAAAAACAATTTTAAATACGAAATTCTATATAAAAACTTAGGTGCTGTGCACATTAGAGAGCCTTTGGAAGCGGTTGTTTACGATGAAAAAGGCAATTTAATTGGCAAACAAAATTTAGGTTTTTTAATGGCTTTTCCAACTCAAATAAATTCACTGCGCACTTTTAATGGTCAATTTTCTTTTAATTCGCTTAAAAAAGTCAAGAATATTGAATTTAATTTTTTAAAGGCTAATTTCACTAAAAAGGTGCAAATTTAAATGGACGAAAAAGACAATAAAATAAATGTTTATAGCCCAATCGAAGGCAAGCGCAAGCGAAATATTCCAAAGGCAAATTATGAATTTTCGGCTTTTCCTTCAAAAAAAGAACCGCCCGCCAAAGTTCCCAATAATTATGTTTTTCATTCTTATAAACGTTTTGACAAAGAAGAAAATCAAAATTTACCACAATTAGAAAACCATATTTCGCCTGAATTTGAGCTTAAAGCCGACACAATACCAAATAAACCAATTGAAAATAAAGCAATTGAAATAAAATCTCAAAATAAACCAATTGAAAATAAAGCAGTTGAAAGAAAATTTCAAAATAAACCAATTGAAAATAAAGCAGTTGAAAGAAAATTTCAAAATAAACCAATTGAAAATAAAGCAGTTGAAAGAAAATCTCAAAATAAACTAATTGAAAATAAACCAACTGAAATAAAACCTCAAATTGAGCCAATTGAAGAAGAAAAAATAATTTCGCATTTATCAAATCAGCAAAAATCAAGATCTAAAACCGAAAAAAACTTTTTTATTAATTTAATGCTTTTTTTGAATTTGGCTTTATTTGTTTTAATTATTTACAATCAATTTGCTTTTTTTAAATTAAGCCAAAATTTAATTCAACAAGTTAATTCTTCATTTGAAACTTTTGAGCAAGAAATTCAAAATTCTACCGATTCAGTTTTGCAAGAACTTAAAAATCTTAATTCAAACAAAAATTTACAAGAATTAAAAAGTTTATTTGAAAAACCTAAATCTAGGCCATTTATAAAACCCGCCAAAATAAAAACAGCCAAAACAAAACCTAAAAAATATCAATTAAATATCGCTGATAATGCAATTAAAGCCAAACCCGAAAACAATTTTAATTTTTCAAAGCCAAATAATAATGCGCCCGAAATTCCTAAAGCTCTAGAAACAAATAATAAACAATTTAATGCGCAGTTTTCAGCCATTAAACTTCCGCCCGAAGAAAAAGGTTATAAGCTCAATTTAAGCGGCCAGCCCGAAAAATATTCTGCTTATCAAGCCATTCAAGAAAACTTTGTAGAAAACCCAACTGTTTTTTATAAATCACGGAAGTAATAATTCATATATTTTTTCTTCTGAAAGCGGCAGTTGGCCTTGATAAGGTAAAGTATTATTTTGAGGATTATTGGCTTTTTCGAGGTTTTGGGGCTTAAGTTTATAATTCAAGATTAAGGCTAATTCTGGGCATTGCAAACGGGAACAATTTGCTTGCAGAGAGCCATCTTCTTTTATAAGCAAAATAATTGGAATCTCAATTTCGGCCAAAGCCTTGGAGCTAAAAACTAAAATAATGAAAAATACAAACTTTCGCATAAAACTTAGTATAAGCTGGATTATAGGCTTTTTTCTTCTAACAAAAGTTCTAGGCCAAACTAATGCGCCCGAATTAGAAAATATAATACAAACTCCTGTCAGTAACGATTTGCCAATTACCGAAATTAAACATACTTTTTGGATTAAAGTAAAAGAAGAGCAAAGTAATTTAAATTATGCTTTAAGCCTTAAAGAAGTTTTATCTGGTACGGTTAATGCTGGTCAGCCAAATATACAAATTACGGGAAGTTTAGTTTTAAAATCACGCAATTCGGTTTCTAAGTGTTTTGTAAAATTACCGAGTGAATATCTTGAAGCAATCAATACCGCAAATGAAAAAATCACCATTAAACTAGAAGGCAAAATTGGCTCTCAAAAACTAAATACCGACTTTGTACAACCACGATTTGACGAATATAATGAAGTTTCTTTTTCGATTGAAGGTTTTATTTTGCCAGAATCTTTAAATCAAGAATTGCAACCCAGTAAATTTGCTTACAAAGAAGATTTAAGATTAATTGTCGAATTTAAAGACTAGTTTTTATTTTAAAGTTTCTACAAATAGTAGTATTTATAAAGCAGATAAGAGAAGATATTAAAAAAGTTTTTAAATTATCAAATTATTTTTTTACTTATTGGGCATTAAAATATTAGGAAGGATTAATAATGGTTTCAATTTGTTTTTATTTTCAGGTTCATCAGCCCGATCGATTGAGGGATTATAGAGTTTTTGATATTGGGCACTCACCTTTTTATTTGGACGATAAAAAAAATGAACTTATTATGCGCAAAGTTGCCAATAAGTGCTATTTGCCAATGACTAAGCTTTTAAAGCGTTTAGTAAAAGAAACTGATGGCCAATTTAAATGTGCTTTTAGTTTTTCGGGTGTATTTTTAGAGCAATGCGAGCGTTTTGCCCCAGACGTTCTAGAGGCTTTTCAGGAGCTTATAGCAGGCGGAGCCGTAGAAGTTTTATCAGAAACCTATTATCATTCATTGGCGTTTTTATATAGTGTGCCAGAATGGAAAGCGCAAATTGCTAAACACAAAGAAAAAGTCAAAGAATTATTTGGCATTACACCAACCGTTTTTAGAAATACCGAATTAATTTATGCCGATTGGATTGGTGAACATATTGCGGAAATGGGCTATAAAGCGGTTTTGGCCGAAGGAACAGACAATAATTTAACTTGGCGTTCTCCTAATTACTTATATAATCATCCAACTCAAAATAATTTAAAAATATTACTCAAAAACTATAAGCTTTCAGACGATATTGCTTTTCGTTTTTCAAATCGTACTTGGAATGAATGGCCTTTGACGACAGATAAATATGTTGATTGGATTGATATTGCTGGTTTAGATGGCAATGTAATTAATTTGTTTATGGATTTTGAAACTTTTGGCGAGCATCAATGGGATAGTTCAGGCATTTTTGAATTTATGCGTTATTTGCCCCAAAAGATTTTAGAACGTGGCCATCATGATTTTATTACACCTAGCGAGGCAATTGAACGTTTTCCTTTGATTGGTTCTTATAATGCTCCAAGTATAACCTCATGGGCAGACCAAGAACGTGATTTATCAGCTTGGAAATCAAATCGTATGCAAGATAATGCCTTTGAAGAAATTTATGCTTTAGAAGGAAAAATTAAAAACCTCAAAGATCCTGAAATTCTTGATCTGTGGCGCAAACTCACCACTTCTGATCATTTTTATTATATGTGCACAAAATACTATTCTGATGGTGATGTGCATCAATATTTTAGCCCTTACGATACGCCATATGACGCTTTTATAAATTATATGAATATTTTAAATGATTTAAAGCTCAGAATTGAAAACTTCGGAAAGGAAACCTTGCTCCCAAAGCCTTTAAGCCAAAAGAATAATTTGCTAGCGGCTCTTAATTTCTAAAATTTGCCTTTTAAACTTCCAGCATAGCCCGTTAATTCTAAATAACCCTCACCTGTTTTTTTACCAGAAACACGGTCAATAGCTTTAACGGCTCCTTCCCAATAAGAAATGCGTGTGCTGTTTTTAGTTTGTAATTCTTGGTCTAGCGCAAGCGGCAAAACTTTAAGACCTAAATCAAGCTTTGGAACGGTAATTTCCCAGACTAAAGGATAAAAAGTTTTGCTCTGTGGACTAAACCAGCTTTTGACGGGATGCATGAAAATTTCTTTTTGGCTTAAATGCTGGGCTTTGCCGTCCGCCGAAATATAGGTACCTTGTGAATAAGGCGAAGTTTTGCCAGTGCTCTCTCTGAGCTGATAAAGCATTAAACTACTGCCATCATTAAAATGCAAACCAAACCAATCCCAACCCGTCTGATTTGATTGGAGCTGACTTGAGCCAAATTCATGATCCATCCAGCTTAAGCCCTCGGCATAAAAAGTTTCCTCTCCAATTTTAATTTCGCCGCTTGTGTGCAGGTTTGGCAAAGAATAATAATGGCTAGCACAGCTTGGACAATTTCCTTTACGGCTAATTTTTTCTTCTGGTTTGCCGTGTATAACTGGGTTTTGAGCACTTTGCAGTTTTAAATCGATTTTAATATTGTCGGCTATTGCTTTTAAAAAGTGTTCGTTGTTTTGAATTTCGGCCGACCAATTTTTATTCCAAAGCAAAACGCCGTCTTTTTGAGGAAAAGCATTAGCCATTTGTAAAAGCGGCCTATTGATGCGGTCAAAATAATAAAACTTTTTATCTTTTAAGTCGCTTAAAGCAAAGTGCGCTATATAAACAGAAGGCTCTGCGGGCTTCAGGCCAACCCGAAAAAAAGTCAATTGATAACCAAAACTTCGTTGATCACCAACATGCAAAATGCCCGTATAATACCACCATTCCGAGGCGAATTTGCCATGAGCTTGATGGTCAGCGGGGAATTTATAGTTATAGCCAATTTTCGCAATATCAAAAGTGTTTTCTTTAGCCTGAACCAAAGGGTTGCTTAAAAGAATTAAGACAAAAAAGATTTGAATAAATTTGAGTTTTTTGAGAAACATTATGATAATAAATTTTTTATAAATATAGCAAACGAGAGTTTAACTTTAATTAATTCAAATTAGTTTTAGGCCAGCCATTGGGCAATTTGTTTAGCATAATAAGTAATAATTCCAGCCGCTCCAGCTCTACGAAAAGCAATCATGGTTTCTAAAACAGTTTTTTTCTCATCAAGCCAATTTTGGGCGGCGGCCGCTTTTAACATGGCATATTCGCCCGAAACAGAATAAACAATAATGGGTAAATGGCTGATTTGGCTAGCTTGCTGAATAATGTCTAAATAGGCCAATGCTGGTTTAACCATAATTAAATCGGCACCTTCGTTTATATCTAAAACTATTTCTTTATGTGCTTCTCGGGCATTGGCTGGGTCTAACTGATAAGTTGCTTTGTCGCCAAATTTAAGACTTACATTCAAAGCTTCCCTAAAAGGCGCATAAAAAGCCGAAGCAAATTTAGCGGCATATGACAAAATCAAAATATTAGATAAATTGTTTTCTTCTAAAATTTTGCGTATATAACCAATTCGGCCATCCATCATGTCGGACGGGGCAATAATATCGGCGCCAGCCTTAGCCAAACATAAAGCCATTTGCCCTAAAATTTCCACAGTTTCATCATTTATAATTTGGCCGTTTTCATCCGCAATTCCATCATGGCCATGTATTGTATAAGGGTCTAGAGCCACATCGGCAATTAAACAAATATCAGACGGCAAGGCCTTTTTTAAAGCTCTAATCGCATTCGGAATTAAACCTTGCAAATTATAAGCTTCGCTCGGTCTTTCGGCTTTGAGGCTATCAGAAATTACAGGAAACAAGGCAAAAATGCGCAAACCCAAACTATAAGCCTCTTTAACTTCCTCAATTAAAAGGTCAATCGAAAAGCGAAAACAATCGGGTAATGAATTTATAATTTGCTTTTGGTTTTCGCCATCTATCACAAAAAGAGGATAAATCAAATTATTTACTTCAAAATGTGTTTCACGAACCAAATTGCGTATAGTGGCGGTTTGGCGTAAACGGCGTGGGCGAATAAAAGGGAATGACATTTATTTATTTTGTTTTATTTATTTTATTTTATACCTAAAGGTTTTTTCAGTGAGCAAATCAATTTACTGTCTGGCATAACTATGTCTCCACTTATCGCAATAATTAACTGCTGAAGTTGATCCGAAAAAGGGGACAAATTGAACGAAGAACAAGTCAATAATTAAAAGGAGTTCAATTTATGTCTAAATACGAAAAAGAATTTAAAGAAGAAGCAATTAGATTGT
>CANLTT010000009.1 GCA_947494115.1 Candidatus Caenarcanales bacterium | reverse complement strand
ATGCTCTGGAAGAATATAAGGAAAATTTACTCAATGCAAACACTTTTGGTTATCAAGAAAGAAGGGTTGGTTTAGCTCCTTCAAGTTTTGGCGTAATTTTGAAAGACGAAGAACGCAATTTAGCCTCTGGCATTACAACCTATATAAAAGGCGAAAAAGTTACCAAAATGGCTATTGATACGGCTTTTCCTTCAACTTATTTTTTAACCAAAGATAGTGATAAAGAATATTTAACTCAGCTTGGCGACTTTAAGATGAACCGCACGCAAAGAGCCGCTAATACCTATATTGGACAACCCTTTGAAGAAAGAACTTATTTGGCAACCCAAGAAGGTTATGCCGTAATGGGCTACGCCATTGGAAGAGGGCCAGTAACTCAAGAAAAAAGGTTTAAAGATCCTTTAATCGCCACTGACCCAGTTTTATTAGGTGAATCGCCCATTCAAACGCCCGAAAAAACAATTGGCTCGGCTGAACCGCTACAAAAAGGGCCATTAATTCCAATTGATTTAACCAGAGGTGAAAATGGCTTAATTTTAGACCGCTATGAAGATTTACGTACCAGCAGTAAAGGTATTATTGAGGGTTTAAGAAAAGGTTTATGGGTGCCTTTATACCAAGTGGCAGTGTTTTCTGTGCCCAATCCATCGGGTTTAGCGCAAATAGATAATACGGCTTACAGAGTAGAAACCGAAAAAAGTGGCTTGCGCCAAATCCACCTGATGGCTTGAAAATTCGCTCTGAACACGTTGTCAAAAGCAATGTTAATACAAAGTACGATTCTTATTTATACAAGGCCATGCGCAATAATTTAAATACGGCTTTAGCCTTGCAGAAGTCAAATAATCAAATTTTTCAGCAATTTCAGCAAATATTGCAAGCTTAAAATTAAGAACAAATTATTGGGATTTCTTGGCTGAAAGTGGGTAAGTATATAATATTGAAGTCAAGCTAAAAAAGGATTGTAAATGAATACTGAAAATACTAGCGTTTTAAACAATACAAATGCTCCTCGAAACAATGCTGTTAATAATATTGGCTCAAAATATGCACGACTCAGAGGTTATTTAGAAGGTTATTTAGACCAAATGTCAGCTTCCAAAGATGCTCAAGAAGAATTAATTTCTAAGCTTCTTTCTGAATCATCTGATTTATTGGGCATTGTCGGAACAAGTTCAAAAAACAGTAATGAATATGCTCGTTTGCAAGGTTATTTAGAAGGTTATTTAGACCAAATGTCAGCTTCTAAAGACTCTCAAGAAGAATTAATTTCTAAGCTTCTTTCTGAATTAGGCGATTTATTAAACCCAGCCGTCAAAAATTCCCACGAAGAAAAACCACAATTTAATTAAGGCTTTTTTGAGCGAGATCAATGATTTTATCAACAACTTGCTTGATACTTAAATTGTCAGTATCTACTAAAATTGCGTCTGGGGCTTGCCTTAGAGGAGAGATTTCACGGTTACAATCCAGATAATCTCTCTTTTCAATTTCGGCCTGCACTTCTTCAAGGCTTTGTTCGATTCCGCCTGCCATTTGTTGTTTTTGCCGCCTCAAGGCTCTTTCTTTACTGCTAGCCACCAAAAAAACCTTTAAATCAGCCTCTGGGAAAACAGTTGTTCCAATATCACGTCCGTCTAAAATTACACCACCATTTTTGCCTAAAGCTTGCTGTAATTTTACAAGTTGAGTTCTAATCTCGCTCATGGCACTTACTGGGCTAACAAAGCGACTTATTTCGGGTTCTCTAATTTGCTCGGTAATTTGCTGACCATTTATAAAAACATCATCTTGAGTCAGCAAAATTTCGGCTTTTTCTACCAATTCGAGAATTTCTTTTTTTTGCAAATTTAAATCTAAATTATTCTTTAAAATCAACCAAGCCACGGCTCTGTACATAGACCCAGTATTAATATAAACAAGTTTTAATTTTTGTGCAACCAAACGAGCAACAGTGCTTTTACCCGCTCCAGCTGGGCCATCGAGAGCAATTGTTATTTTTGCTAAATTTTCCATTTTAATTTTTTAATTTTAACTTAATTTCAGCTCTAAGTCAGCTAGTTTAGCGATAGATTGACCATATTTCAAGGTTAATTCTTCTAAAGAAAGATTTTTATCAAAAGGAATTACTTCACCAATATGCACTTCAAGAGAACCAAAAGGCTTATTTCCGCCTCTAATTCCTAAGGGTAAAACGGGCAAACCACCTGCAAATTTGGCGATAAAAGCCGCACCAGTTTCTAATTTAGTTAAAGTTTCTCTTGATTGATTGCGGGTTCCTTCAATAAAAATTCCAATTGGCCATTTGGCGGACACCACTTTTTTGATAATTTTTAAAGTGCTTGGCGCTGGTTTTTCTCTGTTAATCGGAATTGCGCCCAAAAAGGTAATAATTTTACTCAAAAGCGATTTTTCTTCAAATAATTCTTTCTTTGCAATATAAGCCACAGGCGACAAACTAGCCAAAGAAATAATGGTTGGATCATAATAAGAATAATGATTAGAAACTATCAAATAAGGCGGTTTTGGAATATTTTCACGGCCAATAATTTTGGTTTTATAGCGCAAATAATAAAAAGGATGTAAAACTCCATAAAGCACCATATAGTGAATAATTTGATGAACTTTATCATAATAATTTTCTGTCATTAATATTTATTTTTTGGTCTTTTTTATGTTCAAGAAATGAAACTGTACACTTTCACAGATATACATTCGCCCTAATTCTATACTTTTTTTGGTTTATTTTCTTCTACCTGAAATTGTCTCGAAAAGCAAACACTACAAGTTTTTAATTAAATTTACGAATAATCCAATTCTTTTTTAAAAATAATTTATTTATTGTGAATTTTTTGAATATTGACTCTTTTTCTTTTTACATTCACTGCAATTAAAGGAATTAATCCATGGGAAATATGACAAGCTATCCCGTTCAAACAGGAACACCAACACCAAGTAGTACTCCTACATCACCAAATCAACCAATCACCAAATCAACTATAGGGGAAGCAACTTCTAATGAGGTAACTGGAACAATACGTGCAGATTTTTTGACAAGTAAACCTTTTACAACTTTATCAAACGACACAAAAAGACTTTTGACTGAGGTGCTGTTTAGCAAAAAACTCCCAACAAAACAAATTAAATTAGAGGGTCTTGGCTCTTTTTTTGCTGAGAGATTAACCAAAGAAAATGGTGTTTTCATTATTCTAAAAATAAATGATAAGAAATATGCTTTTAAGCCTATTATCGAAAACGATACTGTAACCTCTCTTGATTTTCATCATCTAATCGATTCTGGGAATAAAGAGGTTTCTTCAGGGCCAAATAAAAGTCCTACTAGTAAGCCCCCTAGTCAATCTTGTGATGATTTTAGTAAGTCAAAAGAATCTGAAAGAGAGCCTGTATTAACCAGTGCTAATGCCAAACTTGGTAATATTGAGTTTCTCGCTCAAGAACCCAAAGATATAAATATAGGGAATCATGTTGCGACTTACCAAATAAAAGAACTGCTCGATGGAAAATTTCCTTACATAGAGGTTTCAATACCTCCTTTTGGGAATGTTCATCTTCGTACCATTAGAGACAATGAAGTTTACTTTTTCGACAACAATCATAATTGCCACAATTTCGATTCTAAAACAGGAGCATTTATCAAAACAGATCCCAAAAACACCGATCCAAAAAAGGAAAAAGAACCACTGGATTTGACTTCTCAACCAGAATCTAAGGGTTTTTTTAGTTCTATCACAGACTGGATGAAAAGCATGAATAGCTAAGCCCAAGAAACTAAGAAAACTAACTTTCAACCAAATGCAAGCTGTCTCCACTTAAAAGCTTTTTACCGTCAGCACCGTCAAACTCAATTGAATAAAACTTTTGATTTTTGGAACCAAATAAGCTAAGAACTCTTCCAAGACCAAAACTTTTATGCTGAACACGGTCTCCAACTTTAAATTTAGGCTCTTGAGGAGCGGCATTTTTTTTATTTTCTTTGGCCTCGGCTTCTCTTTTGCTATAAAAACTGCTCTCTGAAGAATTTTTGACAGGCGGTAAACCTTTACCAGAGGGTGATTTAACGCTACTACCCCAAAAACCGGTTAAATGTGTTTCGGGCATTTCTTTTAAAAAACGGCTCGGTTCAGAATATTCTTTTTTGCCCCATAAACGCCGATTGCGAGCATATGTTAAAAATAATTTTTTCTCGGCACGGGTAATAGCCACATAAAGCAAACGTCTTTCTTCTTCGAGGTCATCTGTTGAATTTGGTGAATCGCCCAAAGCCCGTGAATTAGGGAAAATACCTTCTTCAAGTCCAGTTAAAAACACAAAAGGATATTCTAGGCCTTTAGAGGAGTGAATGGTGAGCAAAGTTACGGCTTCGCTGTCAGAATCTTTCAAGTTGTCTAAATCGCTGGCTAAAGCAATTTGCGCCAAAAAAGCCCCCAAAGTTTTGTCTTCGCTTTCTTCGTGGAATTGCTGAGCCACATTTAAAAGTTCATAAATATTTTCAAGGCGGCCTTCGGCTTCTTCTTTGTCTGAATCTTGTAAGGCAATTAAATAACCAGTTTTTTCTAAAACCAAACGCACCAAGTCTGGCACGGGCACAATATCAGATTGCTTAATCAAATAATCAATTACTTCCACAAAGCTATGAATAGAAGCGATTACCCTCGGTCCTAAACCACCTTCATCAAGTAAATCGGCCAAAGCTGAATATAAACTTGAACCCATAGTTTCGGCTTTTTCTTCTACTTGGGCAATAGTGCTAGGGCCAATGCCACGGCGAGGCGAATTGATTACCCTTTTTAGCGCATTGGAATCTTTAGAATTAAAAATTAAACGCAAATAAGAAACAATGTCTTTAATCTCGAGACGGTCATAAAAACGCACGCCACCAACCAGTTTATAAGCAATTTGGCCTTTAATTAAAGCTTCTTCTATTGCTCGGCTTTGGGCATTTGTACGGTAAAGAACCGCAATTTCGTTTAGATTTTGATTTTTACTTTTTAATCTTTTGATTTCGGCGGTAATAAAATTAGCTTCTTCTACTTCATCAGAGGCTTCAAAGCAAGTTATTTTTTCACCGCTTCCTTTTGTGCCTAATAATTTTTTATCGATACGCTGTTTATTATTTGAAATCACCGAATTGGCCACTTCCAAGATTGGATCAACCGAGCGGTAATTATATTCAAGTTTAATAAGTTGCGTGCTGGGGAAATCTTTTTGCAAATTTAAAGTCAAACGATAATTAGCCCCTCTCCATGAGTAAATTGATTGATCAATATCGCCAACGGCACAAAAACTGCGGGCTTGCCAATTTTGTACTGAATTGTCTGGATGAGTTAAAAGCATTTTCAATAAATCATATTGAGTTTGATTGGTGTCTTGAAATTCATCTACCAAAATATGCTTAAAACGCTCATGATAATATTTGCGACACTCAGAATCGCCTTCAAAAAGTTTCAAACTAAAAAGCAATAAATCGTCAAAATCAAGCGCATTATTAAAATTTAATTTTTCTTGATATTTGTCATAAATTTCGGAAAGTTTAAGTTCAAAATTATCGGTTATTTTTTTACTGAACTCAATTGGGCCAAGAGCTTGGTTTTTGAGTGCACTAATTTTGGACTGAATCGCTTTTGGCGTATAAACCTTTTCGTCCAGATTTAAAACTTTGAGAGTTTCTTTTAAAATGCTCAAACTTTCGGTGGTGTCAAAGATAACAAAGTTTTTAGTCCATTTCAAACCACCCAAATTTAAACGGTGAATCTCCGTGCGCAATAAGCGATTACAAATACCATGAAAAGTACCAATCCAAAGACGATTAGAAGAATTAGGTGGAATTAATTTTTCGAGACGGGTTTTCATTTCACGAGCGGCTTTATTTGTAAAAGTAACCCCCAAAATGCTCGCTGGGTCAGCTTGTTTTTCAACAATCAAATGCACAATTCTATGAGTCAAAACTCTGGTTTTACCGCTACCAGCCCCTGCTAAAACTAAAAAAGGGCCTTCATTTAATAAAACAGCCTCTGCTTGCTGCTCATTTAAACCTTGAAGAATGTCTGTTTGTTGATTCACGGTTTTTTAAATTCTCTA
Source organism: Candidatus Caenarcanales bacterium (assembly GCA_947494115.1). Taxonomy (GTDB): domain Bacteria; phylum Cyanobacteriota; class Vampirovibrionia; order Caenarcaniphilales; family Caenarcanaceae; genus CANLTT01. Next base: position 20,104 of record CANLTT010000009.1, on the reverse strand, counting down.
AAATTCTTTTAAACGTATATTGCATATCTCAGTATACCTATAGTACCCTTTTTCTAGGTTTGCTCCAAAGTCCTAAAATAAAAATTCCAATTAGTTTCTCGGAGGAAGTGGTTAGTGTCTCAATTCAATAATTCAAAACAAGCAGCTGAATATGCTTCAGCAGAAAACGTTAATAATCTTAGTAAGCAAAGAAAAAAAACTGGTCCCAGCCCTAAATATGGCCCAGATCAGGCTAAAAAAATGGTTTCCATGCGCCTTAGCCCAGATGCGCTCAATTCAATTAAGAAGGCCGCCGAAATCGTATTCAAAGACAGCCAAGCTGATGTGGTAGAAAAAATGATGCGTTATTTCCCACCAGAAGCTCTTCAAAAAATTTGTAATATTGCCGAAAAATATGAATTGTCAGCCCATGATGTTTTAAGCGATGCTCTCGATTTATTTGAAGAACAAAAGAAAAAAGAATTAGCAACCGCTTAATTTTATTTGTTCTAACAATTTGCATTTGCCAGCTCATAAATGTTTTAGGGCTGTGCTTGCATTTTTTATTTAATTTCTCTAAAGTTTTCTAAACTCGGCGTGAGCACAAAACTTAAAATAGGCATTTTGGCTTCGGGGGCGGGTAGCAATCTTCCTTCTATTTTGCAAGCCATACAAAGCGGTCAAATTGAGGCAGAAGCAACCTTATTAATTTCTAATCGGGCAAACGCTGGCGCACTGGCTTTAGCACAAAGATTTGGTATTGAAACCTTAATTTTAAAACCAGATTTATTTAATAGTAAAGAAGAATTTGACGTGCGATTGGCTTCGGAATTTTGGAATAGAAAAGTTGATTTGATTTTGCTTTGTGGTTACACTCGCATTTTGAGTTTACCGATTATCAAAGCCTATCCGAAGCGTATTTTAAATATTCATCCAAGCTTATTGCCCGCTTTTGGTGGCAAAGGTATGTATGGCATCAATGTACACAATGCGGTCTTGCAAAGAGGTGTTAAAGTTAGTGGCTGTACGGTGCATTTGGTGGACGAAAACGTGGATGAAGGTCCAATTCTAGGGCAAGCGATTGTAGAATTAAGCGATTTTGAAACGGCCGAAACCATCAAAAATAAAGTTCAACAGGCCGAAGAAAAGCTTTATCCGCAAGCCCTCATTAAATATGCGCCAACTTTACCTGCTTTGAATTTTGCAGAAATACCTTATTCAATTAAAGAAAGTGGCTCTGGCGGCAAAAGTGGAACTGCTCAGCCCGACTTTTTTGATGATGAACGTAAAGAATATTTTTATACCAAAGGCAATTGTACGGCATATGCTTTATGCGATTTAGGGCTTAAACGCAAAGAGAATGCTGATACTGTAATTTTAACTTCTGACTTGAAAATTATGGGAGTAGCTGACGGAGTCGGATCAGCCAAAGAAGGCAAACAAACTAGTCGTATGGCCATGAGCTTTTTAGAAAAAAAATGGTTGAATGAAGGCTCAATTGCCAAACTCAAATCTCTCGATCATGGCTCTTGGCTACGCAAAACTGTCATAGAAACCAATCAGCAAATTTTAAACTGGGCAAGACAATCGATAAATAAAGTTGATGTTGGTAGCACCCTTGTAGTGGGCATTTTGGATGATGAAAACCATGAAATGTATATTTCTAATACAGGCGACAGTCGGGCTTATTTGTGGCGTTCTGGCACTATGTACCGCTTAACACGCGATCATAGCGAAAATTTTGACCCCGAAAGTGGCGAAGGCGGTGGCCTGCTTTTTTATATGGGTGGTGGGCAAGGTTCTTTTGGCTTAGATTTATTCCAATTGCGTTTATACCCTAAAGACCGACTTTTATTTTGTAGTGATGGTTTGCTTTATGCCACTGAAGACCTAATTGCCAATAGGTTTCAGGAAAATATGGCAATTAAAGAATTTGGCAAACAATTACTAGAAGATGCTTATAATGCTGGTGCACCAGATAATACTAGTATTGTGATTTTAGATTATGCTTAGAAACCTTATAAATCAAGCAATTAAAGAAATATTTTGATTTGAATTATTTTGTTGTCTTTGCGTTTTCATGGCTTCAAGTTCTTGAGTTGTTAATTTGCCATCATTATTTGCATCAGCCCCAAAAAGTTTCTCGGCAATTTTAGTGGCTCTTTCAAGAAGAAGGTTTGTGCCATTGGCCTCGTTGTTAGAACCAATTGGTGGCGCATTTTTTTGCATATCTTGAACTATATTTTGAATTAATTGGCTTTTAGTTACACCTTCAGCACTTACCAATTTGCTTGCAGTTGCTGACTTACGGGCTTCTTGCATTTGTTGCATTGAACTGACTAATTCGGCTTGATTCAGCACTCCATCTTTATTCGTATCGGCTTTTTCAAAAAGTTCTTCTCTGCTTAAAAAGTTTTGATTTGGTGGTTTTGGCAATCGGCTTAAGGCTTGTAAAAACTGCTCTTTAGTTATAACACTTTCAGTTTGTCCGCTTGCATTGGTTTGTTCACTACCATAATTATTTAAAAGTCTTTCGGAGGCTTTTTCGGGCGAAGGTGGTTTGTGTAGCTGGTCGAGCCTATTAATAGCATAATTGTTTATACCGAGCGAAGATATTTTATTCATTAATAGTTTTTAAAAGTGTCTATAACGAATAAGCCCTTGGGCGATATGTTTTTATTGTTAAATCTAGGGGTTTTCCTCTTTTTAGGTTAAATATAAAGAAAACCCCTAATTTTTTTAAAGATTTCAACTTAAATATTTAATTTTTTCGGCAATCTCGTTTAATATTTTATAACTAGATAGTTTTATGGTGTCTCTAATATTTGTGCAGAATTAAAATAATGATTGAATTATTAGACAAATTAAATAACTCAGAAAAAAAAGAATTAAGCGATAGAGAAAAGATTCAGAAAATTTCGGCTATTATTCACCATGCAGAAACCAAACTAAGAAACAAGTTCCCGATTTTAAATAAACAGAATTTGCTTGGAACGCTAATTTTATTTGTTTCTTGTGTGGGCTTTTCATTGAATACTTATTTGTATATTCAAGGCATAATGCCAGCTTGGATGTGTTTTATTCTGAATGCATTTTGTACTTCGTTTTTGCATGAGCTTGAACATGATTTAATTCATCAACTTTATTTTAGAACTAAGCCAATTGTGCAAAATGTTTTTATGGGCTTAATTTGGCTTTTTAGAGGAAATCTAATTAGTCCTTGGTATCGTAAAATTATTCATCTTTTGCATCATCGCGAGTCTGGCCAAACCGAAGATATTGAAGAACGTTTACTTGGTAATGGTGAAAAATGGGGTTTTAAGCGGCTTTTGCTGACACTTGACCCCGGTATGTCTCTTTTGCAATTTGCAACTTTTAAAAAGCAACTTCCTCAATTGTTCAGCATTAAACAAATTTTATTTGCAACTTTTCCAATTTTTATTTTGTTTAATGTAATTTGGTTTAGTTTTTTAACTCATCAAGGCTGGAAAATTATTAATTTAATTCACGAAGTCATTCCGCCTTTTCCTGTTTGGTATATAAATTTAGTAAATATTTTAATGGTTGTTTATATTGGACCTAATGTTTTAAGACAAATTAGTTTATCTTTAATTTCTTCTAGTTGTCATTATTATGGCGATGTGGCCAAGGCAAATGTTTTACAGCAAACGCAAGTTCTACAACCATGGTATTTAATTCCTTTTCAGTTGTTTTGCTTTAATTTTGGTAGCACTCATATTATTCATCATTTTGTAGTTAATCAGCCTTTTTATGTGCGGCAAATGGTGGCTCCTTTGGCACATGCGGCTATGCGTAAATATGGCATTCGCTTTAATGATATGCAAACTTTTTTCAGGGCTAATCGATATTCCTTAAATGCAATTTAATTGTTTTATACTTAAAAAACTCAAAATAAAATAAATGCCAATAATAATTCCAGCTCTAGAATCTTGGGAACAAGCAGTTGAAGAAATTGAAAAACAAGTTCAACTTAAATTAAATCAAAAACAAAAAAGTTCTTTATTGGCTTTTTATGAGTTTTTAGCTGAAACCAATAAAACTATGAATTTAACTAAACATAGTTCTTTAAGCGATTTTTTAACTTTTCATTTATTTGACACAGCTTGTATTTTGGGCTGTTTGAATTTGCAAAAACCTTTCAAGCATTATCTTGATTTAGGCTCTGGTTGCGGAGTACCCGGTATTATTTTGCATATTTTACTTTCTGGTTTTAATTCAAAACTTAAAACTGTTTTATGCGATTCTAGACAAAAAAGAGTGCAATATTTATTTGAGGCTGTTTGTATTTTAAATTTAGAAAAAAATATTTATATTGTCAATCAAAAAGCTGAACAAATGGCTCAAAAGAGAATTTATCAAAAAGATTTTTGTTTGGTTACGGCTCGTGCTTTTGCAAAACCTTTACAAACCTTAAATGTTGTGCGGCCTTTTTTAGCTCCTCATGGGCAATTTGTTTATCAAACCAGTGTCTCTTTGCAAAATGACCCAGAATATTTAGAAAATTTAAAACGCAAAATTAAAACCGAAAACTACTTTCTGATCTCAGATAAACACCGTTATTATGGCTCTTGGTAAACAAACCATAATTTAAGTTCTTACAAATTAAACAAGTTTGCGCTGATAAAAGCTTTAACTAAACAAGCTCTCTAGGTTAAAATATGGGTTTAATCTAATGAATGCAAATTTAAAATGTTTGAGAATTTAACCGACCGATTACAAGAAGTTTTACAAAAGGTTCGTGGCGAAGGCAAATTAACCAGCGAAAATGTAGATTCTGCCTTGGTTGAAGTGCGTAAAGCCCTTTTAGAAGCCGATGTCAGTTTAAAGGTTATAAAATTATTTTTAGACCGCATACGCAGAGCCGCCGTGGGCGAAAAAATTGTTAAAGGTTTAACGCCTTCGCAAAAATTTATTCAAATTGTGCATGATGAATTAACCAATTTACTCGGCCGTGAAAAAGAGCCTCTCAAGCTAAATTTAAAACCCAGTATTATTATGCTTTTGGGCTTGCAAGGCTCAGGTAAAACTACAACAGCCGCAAAACTGGCTTTAAACCTTAAAAAAACCCAAAAAAAAGTTTTATTGGTTGCGCTCGATTTACAAAGACCAGCCGCTATAGACCAATTAAGTACGCTGGGACAGCAAATTGAAGTTGAAGTTTTTAAAAATACCGAAACCAAAAATGTGCTTGATGTAGCCGAGGCGGCCGTGCAAAAGGCAAAGCAAGAAAGTTTTGATATTTTAATTTTTGACACCGCTGGCCGCTTGCAAATCGATAATGAATTGATGGCCGAATTATTACTTTTAGATCGTAAATATAAACCGCAAGAAAAATTATTAGTAATTGACTCTTTAATGGGGCAAGAAGCCAGCAATACAGCCGAAGCTTTTAATACTCAAATTGGCATAACTGGCTCTATTCTAACAAAAATGGACGGCGATGCCCGTGGTGGTGCGGCTTTGTCTATTGTAGAGAGCACAAATACTAAAATTAAGTTTTTAGGTTTAGGTGAAAAAATAGAACCACTTGAAGACTTCGACCCAGAGAGCATTGCCAGTCGTATTTTAGGCTTTGGCGATATTATTGCTTTGGTTCGTACCGTAGAAGAAAAAATTGACAAGCAAGAGGCGACAGCTCTAGAACAACGTCTAAAAAGTGGCAATTTAACTTTTGAAACCTTTTTGCAAATGCAGCGCATGATGAGCAAACTTGGTAATTTATCTCAGCTTTTTGGAATGTTGGGGCTAAATTCTTTAATGCCCATGAATAAAGGCCAGCGGGAAGAATTACTCGAACAAGGCCAAATTAAGCTCAAACTTTATGAATACGCCATTCAGAGCATGACACAAGCCGAAAGGCGGAATCCAGATTTAATTAGCCCAAACCGCATCAGACGCATTTCTAAAGGTTCTGGCTTAAAAGAAACCCAAGTTAATGCTTTAATGCAAGAGTTTAGCCAAATGCGTTCTATGATTAAAATGATGGCTCCAATGATGGGTGGCGGGCCTATAATGAATCCGCACGATATGGCAAGCATAATGGGTAAAGCCAGCAAATCGCAAAAGCAAGAAAAAAAGAAAAATAAAGGCGGACCTTTTGGCGGCGGGGCTTTTTTGAAATTTTAAAACCTTTTTATTCTAAATATTTTAATAAATCTTTCAGTTCAAGCTTATTAAGCAAAGTTTGTTCGGAGGGTTTTTTTTTGCTAACACCAAGTTTGAAAGCTAATAAACAGCCAATATAATTACTCAAAGCCGAAGCCAGAAAGCTAAACCAAAAGAAAAACCATTTAAAATTGCTTGATTTACGAATTAAATTTTCAAAAAACTCTATTTGTAACCAAGTTTCTTCTATGGGCTTACCAAGGTTTAAGTAAAAAAACAAAGTAAACAAATAACCCATTAATAAAGCACTAAACAAACTACTCAAAAGGGTTAAATAAAAACAATCGCTTTGGCTGGGTTTTTGCCCCAAATAAATAAATTCTTTACGATAAAAATAATGTGCCGCCCCAAAACCGCCCATAAAACACATAAAAGGGCCGACGGGCAAAAAACAAAAAATACAATTAGCTAAACTTCCAAATATGGCAAATTTCCAGAAAGATTTTTTCATTCTTTAACGGCTAAACTGCTGTCTTTAAGCTCTATTTTAAAAGTTTCACCCTCATTTAGTCCAATATTGTCGCCCTTCGAAATCATGGCTTTGGCTGAGCCGCCCAATAAGGTTACTACTACTGGCAAGCCTAAAGTGGCAATCGACATAATTTGCCCCGTATTACTACCTAAAAGTTTTTTGGTTGGTTCGAGAGCTTTGCTTTTAAAGCCAGTTTGCGGATCTAAAAGGCCTTCTTGATTGACTTTGCCGTCTTCAAAAGATAAAACCGCATTTAAAGGATAATTTTCACCCGTTAAAGTGGTTAAAGATTCCAGCTCTAAAGATAATTTTCCAGCTCGGCTCAAGCGGCTTGGAGACTGCACAAAAACCACTCGTCCCGTAATCCAACTACCTTTAGGAATTAAAAGCGTTTTTTGACTAGGGGCGTAAGCAGATTCAAGAACACGAGAAACAAATAAATCTCCAATTTCACTAACTGAGGCTTCAACACCTGTTTCAACTATTAAATTTAATTTTGTGCCTGGCAAAAAAGCGGTTGAGCTAGATTCAAGCTTAAAAGAAGAAGCATTATCCGCTTTTGTAGAGGCAGGAAAAATGCTTCCAATCAGTAAAATAAAGAAAATTAAGGTTTTAGACAATTTCATCATCAATTAAAACACTGGCTCCCTTGGCTGTCATATTGTCAAACCGATTAACAATATTTTCGGCTTTGTCTTTCAAATCAATCAAAAGATGTTTCGCTTTTTGTTGTGTTGTTTGTTTAAGCTCATCAATTGAATGCTTGGTTTTTTCTTTCAAATCTTTAGCTTTATCAAGGCCAGTTTTATAAGCTGTTAGCAAATTATCTTGGTTTTCATTGCCATTGCTTGGTGTCATTAAAGCGGCCAAAACCACTCCAATTAAACTACCTAAAAGAAAACCGCCTAAAAAATTGCATTCTTTTTCGTCTGACATTTTTTCTCCTTTATTTTTATTAGTCTATTTCTTGATTTACTATTTTGGTTTCTTCACTTTTTTTAGTTTCTATGGTTTTCTTTCCACCAAAATAATTATTAATTTTACTTTTCAGAGCAGAAACAATATTTTTGGTAGAATCGCCAACTTTAGAACTTAAATCTTTAGCTTTGCCGACTATGCTTGTTAAATCAGAGACATTCGGCATAATTTGCTCATTTACAATTCTAAGAGTTTCATTCAAATTAGTCAAAGTACGGTTTGCTTGAGCCAAAAGCGGAATTAAAGCAATAACTAAAACAAATAAACTAACTGCCAAAATAGACAAAGAAACAATAGCTATAACTTCAATACTAGACATTGTCCGCCTCGGTTTGGGTTTTTTCGTTATTGATATTATTCATTTTATCTTTAACTGTTTTCTTTGTTTCGGCCAAGGCAACTTTTAATTTTTCATATTGTTCTTTGCTTAGAGAGCCAAAAACTTCAGAGGTTCTATTGTAAAGGTCTTTAATATCACCAAGCAAATTATTTACTTCGTGAGGCAAATCATTGGCTTTGGCTTTTAAGTCTTCTCTTAACTCTTTGCCTGTTTTAGGTGTATAAAGTAATGTAAAAATCGCTCCAGAAACTAAACCAAAAAGAATACCAGCTAAAACTGAATCTTTGTTTGAATCTTTATTAGACATAAAATTTCTCCTTGCTTACGAATATCATTTTTCAATTATTCCACAAGGTTTCTATTATGATTGATAAAGATCATCTAAACATAACTTCAATACAGTTTCATAATATTTTCAAATAGCAATTCGCCAACTAAATTAAACCCTCAGCTTGCGCTGTTCAGTTGACACCTTTTGTTGTGGCATACTTGTCTGACAAGGACACTCAATTTAAGTTTTAGCTTGTGTTTTTTGGTTTTGCCATAATTAATTTATATTTCAAGCACTCAAGCGTTTAATCGAAATTGGTTTAAGTTTTTCATCAAAGCTAATTTTTGCGCCATGAACTTTAATACGCCCGCTGGCAACTTCGGCTTTACTAGGCAAACCAGTTAAAAATCTTTGCAAAATGCCTTCGGTGGTCATTCCAATAATACTGTCTATCGGCACACAAGGCCCAATATCGGTCATAAAAGCTGTTCCCTTGGGTAATATTCGCTCATCAGCCGTCTGAACATGCGTATGCGTTCCGAGCACGGCAGCCACCCTTCCGTCTAAATAATGCGCTAGAGCGGCTTTTTCGGAAGTTGCCTCAGCGTGAACATCCACAATAATAATATCAGCACCTTGAGAATTCAAATCTTCGATGGCATTATCACAAGCTCTAAAAGGGCAATCGAGAGCAAATACGCTCATAAAAACCCGCCCCAAAACATTAACTACACCAACTTTAATTCCTTGCTTTTGCACTATTTGCCAGCCAGCCCCCGGTGCGCCTTTGGGGTAATTGCATGGACGAATCATTTTGGAACCTTGAATATAATGAAAAATTTCTTTTTGGCTCCAGCTGTGGTTTCCGCCCGTAATCAGGTCAAAGCCGCCATTAATTAGTTTTTTATAATGTTCTTGCGCTATGCCAAAGCCACCAGAGACATTTTCGGCATTAGCAAATTTAAATTCGGCCGATTTGGCTTCGGTATTATATTGTATAAAATTGAGAGCCGCTTCTAAAGCTTTGCCTCCGATTATATCCCCTAAAAATATTAATTCCATAGAAATTTTGCGGTGAACACTTAAAACTTTAACGATTTACTCTAGTATATCCGAAGTAAAGCCTCTTAAGCTTAAACTAAAAGGGCATAAGTTTTAATAGAAAGGGAATTTATTAAAATGCTCAGGGTAAAAAATTTATTTTGGAGTTTAGGTTTTTTAAGTTGTTTATGGCCACAAATTGCTTTTGCGATTTTACCAGGAACCGTTATTACCGACGAAAGAAATTACTGGGGACATAATGGCCGCTTAGCTGACCCAAACGATAAATCAACTTATATTGTTTGTGATGGCTATTTAGGTAGTCCTTTAATTCCGAATTCTCATGATGCAATTGGCTCTTTTGCTAATAATTGCGAAAACAGCCCACCACCCGGTTCTTTGCCAATTATTGACGTGGCCGAAAACCATTCCCCAAATTATAAAGGTTACCCCGCTTATCCCGTTAAATCAGTGAATTCGGATCGGGTTTATTTTTTATGTGATGGTTTTTTGAACTCAACCGCTTGGTGCTCTCATGAAGCGCATAAAAAAGCCCAAAAGCTTATCAGAGCCGCTGAGTCTAAATATTGGGAGCCGGGTGAAACCGCTTTTGTAATTGACGATCAGCCCATGTTTCCTTTAACCCGCAAGTCATCTACTCTCAGCTCCAATCAAATTGCGCAAATGCCAAGTCTAAATGAGCAAGAAGTAAAAAGATTAAATATTCCTAGCGGCTCTCGTGTTATACCAATCGATCCAAGCCAAATTGATGCTGAATCTTTGCCTGAAGGTGCTTATATCAAGGCCGTGCCAATTCACTCCCAGAAAAAACAATTTATTGCTAAACCTTTTTCTAATTATCAAAACCAAAATTATTTAAAACCAGAATATGCTCAAAGCCCGCAAACCGCTCAAGGGCAAATGGTTTTAACCGAAGACGTAAAATATTTTTTGGTACAAGCGATCGAAAACGCCGTAGACAAAGCTTTTCAAAAAAGAGGCCTGTAAATTAGGGCTTTGGATAAAACTTTTGGCCAGTATAAACAAAATAAACTTCTTTGGCAATTGCGGCTATAACGTCTCCCGTTCTTTCTAAAAAACGCACAGAGGTTAAAAGCTGAGCATCAATTGCGACTAAAGCCGGTTCTTCATTTGTCATTCGTCTAATTATTTTCTGAAAAGAAGAGTCGTGTAATAAATCAATATCTTTGTCTTTTTTGATTAATTCTAAGGCCAAATCGATAGAACCAGCCTGAAAAGCCTGCAAAACATCTTTAAGCATTAATTGACAATTTTCAGCAATGGTCTTTAATTCAGATGGAATGCAGTTTTTATCTTCAATTAAGCCCGAAATATTTACCAAACGCGCCGAATAACTAGCAATGCGCACCAAATGGTTAGAAATACGCAAAGCACCCACAACTAAACGTAAATCTTTTAAAAGCGGCTGTTGAAGCGATAAAATTGCAAAGCACTGATTTTCTAGTTGATCGGCTTGCTTTTGAACTCTCTGGTAAATTTCGGTTACTTTGTCTTCTAAAAGCTCACTAGAAAGCGAAAAAGCCGAAACCATTAAAGCAATTATTTGGCAACAATCTTGTCCAATGCTTAAAATACCGTCTTTTAAATTATTAAGCTCTCTGGTTAAGGTTAAGCGTGTTGTTAAGTGTGGGCTAGAAGGTTCCAATTTTAAGCTGAAAATAAGGGCATAATTGAAATTATAGCTTGCCGGCTAAATAAGACGCTAATTATAAATTGCGAAGATCACTTGAATAAACTAAAATTGAAAAACTAGCAAATTTGCATAAATGAATTTACCAATTGCCGAAAAAACACAATCTGATAAGCACAATTATATTAATTCCGCCGTTTTGGAACGTATTAAAGAACTTTATAATTTATCAATTCCAGATTTAATTTTTCAGGCTCAAATTATTCACCGAGAGAACCATAATCCCAATAAAATACAATTTTGTACTTTAAGTAGCATTAAAACTGGTTCTTGCCCCGAAGATTGCCATTATTGCCCGCAAAGTGCCCATTATAAAACAGATGTCGAATCTCATAATTTATTAAGCAAAGAAAAAGTCTTAGAAGATGCACAAGAAGCCAAGAATAATGGAAGTACACGTTTTTGCATGGGAGCTAGCTGGCGTAATTTACCAAACGGAAAAGATTTTAATGAAGTAGTTGAATTAATAAAAGGCGTTAAAGAACTTGATTTAGAGGTTTGTTGCACTTTAGGTATGCTGAGCGAAGAACAGGCTTTGAAGCTCAAAACAGCTGGCTTGCACACTTACAATCATAATATTGACACTAGCCCCGAGTTTTACGACAAAATAATTTCGACTCGCTCTTTTGATGAAAGAATACAAACTTTACAAAATATACAAAAAGCGGGCATTAGGGTTTGTAGTGGCGGCATAATTGGAATGGGCGAATCAATTGAAGATAGGCAAAGATTTATTGCAGTTTTAGCCTCTTTAAATCCTCAACCAGACTCTGTGCCAATTAATGCTTTAGTACCAATAGAAGGAACTCCGCTTGCAGACAAACCTTTAATAGACCCGCTTGAATTAGTTAAAGCTGTTGCCATTGCCCGAATAATGCTTCCAAAAGCGATGGTACGTTTATCGGCTGGCCGAAGATTTCTAAGTAATGAAGCTCAGGCTTTGTGTTTTGTGGCTGGCGCAAATTCAATTCATACTGGCGAAAAATTGCTTACAACGCCCAATGCTGGCCTAAATAAAGATAAAGAACTTTTAAATAAATTAGGAATGCAAATTTTGCAGTGATTTTAAAAGAGTTTTATTGACTTTTTGGGAAAGATGCTTGTACTAAATGGCGATTAAAGTAAGACTTAAAGAAACTCATTGGTTGGTGAGGTTTAAGCTGGTTGTTGTCGCCTTTTGAGAGTTAAGGGACAAAAAGATTTTTGATGTAGCCATGTTTTTGAATAATATTGGAATGCTTTTAATGGGTATTTCGTCTTTTGCAACTTCTTTTAATTTAACTTATATCAAAGAAAAAGCCGGACCAGTGGCTGGTAAATTTCAGTTTTTGACAGGGGCTTTTTATACGGCGGCGGCCGCTTGCGATCAGGCTGGTTTATTTGTGCTTTCTATTTTGCTTAAAATTGGCGGAAATATTTGCGCTATGCTGGCTAACATCATGGCCACGGCTTTTAGAGCTGGCAAATTTCAGACAGTCTAAAATAGTTAATAGACTTCTTGCAAAATAAATTATAAAAATGTGAAGAACCTCATTAAGAGAGGATTTTTTTACAGAATTTCACCAAGTGTACTCCCCTCCCCCCTTAACAGAAGGAACTAGCGGTTTTCAGGAAAAACAAAAACTCCCCTCTCTGCTTTTGGAGAGGGGTTGGGGTGAGGCTGTATTATTTTGCAAGAGGTCTGGTGAAACCACACAAACTTTACAAGGGAGCATCTTGAATTTGAAAATGAAAAAAATTTAACTTGCGATTTACGAAGAGGCCTACTTATTGTTAGCCTCACCCCCAGCCCCTCTCCACACGCAGAGAGGGGAGTCAGAATTCTTTACACTTTTGAATCAACTTTAAAATAAAATCGGGATGCTCCCTTTAGAATTAGATATTGACTAATTTTGCTTTTTTGTTTAAACTAGGTATTTACTAAAATTAAGGATTGATTATTAATCATAAGACAAATTCAAGGTTTATCAACAGAAATAATAAATAGACCTACTAAGTTTTTCCAAGAAGGTGTACAGAATCACAATCAAGCGGTTACTAGCTTAGCTCGAAAATTAGAAGCAACAAAACAGAACTTAGAAACAAAAACAGGCTCTTTCTTAGATAAGCTTGCAAACACTTTATTTCCTCAATCAGGTTTAATTCCTGCTTATGCTGGTGAAGGGGTTGTTAATGAAAAGCCATCACCAAAAGAAGAAAAGCCTTTATTTAAGCAATTTTTCGAAGCTAACGATGGGCCTGGTATGAGAAACGCAGAGGATCCAGAGACTGGAGAATATTATGATGACGAGGGCTATGCATGGACTGACTACAACACTTACGTTGCCGCTAATAGCGATCATCCAGAATGGGGAGAGTTTCGCAATCTCATGGATGATCTTTTAAATGAAGCAAGCGGTGGAAAATGGAAAACAAGAGAGGATGAAGAAGAATAAACCCCCAATTAAGCTATAATCAAGCGAACTTATAAATAAAACCTAAAAATGCTTCAAGCTGGAATTGTTGGTTTACCTAATGTTGGCAAATCTACTTTATTTAATGCGCTAGTCGAAAACAATCAGGCGCAAGCGGGTAATTTTCCGTTTTGCACAATTGAACCTAATGTCGGAATTGTGAATGTTCCAGATGAAAGGCTTTTAGTGCTACAAAAAATAGTGAATGGCCAAAAAATTGTACCAGCTGGTTTTCAGTTTGTAGACATTGCTGGCTTGGTTAAAGGTGCTAATGAAGGTGCTGGCTTGGGAAATAAATTTTTAAGCCATATTCGTGAAGTTGATGCCATTGTGCAAGTGGTGCGTTGTTTTGAAGACGAAAATATTCATCATGTAGACGGTGAAGTAAATGCTTTGCGTGATTTTGAAACTATAAAACTTGAACTTGCGCTGGCCGATTTAGCCGTAATTGATAAAAGAATTGATCGTTTGGCTAAACAAATGAAAACTGGCGATAAACTGATTCAGAGCGAAAGCGAGATTTTGCACCAACTAAAAACTTCGCTCGAAGCGGTTAGCGACCTAAATTTAAACCCTGAAGAAAAACAAATAATTGCGCATTTAAACTTGCTTTCGCTTAAACCTCTCATTATTGCGGCCAACCTAAAAGAAGAAGAATTGGGCAAACCCGAAAATAATTCTAATTATCAAAAACTTAAAACCGCCCTAGAAGCCAAAAACCTGCAAATTATTCCAATTTCGGCGCAAATAGAAGCAGAACTTATAAGCCTAAGCCCAGAAGAAGCCAATGAATATTTGCAAAGTTTAGGTGTAAATGAATCTGGCGTGCAGAGCCTAATTAGAGCCGCTTTTAATACTTTAGGCTTAATGACTTATTTTACAGCGGGCGAAATTGAAGTGCGTGCTTGGACAATACCTTTAGTTTGTAAGGCTCCAAAAGCGGCTGGTGTTATTCATACCGATTTTGAGCGGGGTTTTATTAAAGCCGAAGTAATTTCATATCAAGATTTAGTGCATTTTGGCTCTAGAAATATCGCTCGTGAAGCTGGCAAAGTGCGTTTAGAAGGTAAAGAATATTTAGTACAAAATGGCGATGTAATTGAATTTAAATTTAATGTTTAATCCAATTATTTGAGTTAAATTTTTATTTCGGCTAAAATTTCGCCAGCTTCGATTTGATTTTGCAAAGTTAAATGTTTGAGACGTATCATGGTTTCAATGAATTCATCTTTAGATTGTAGTGAATCATCATTAAAAACTAATTGTTCTAAAATACTTCTTTCGAGTTCGTTTTTAGTTAAATGAGTGGCTTGAGAGCTTAATTGATAGTTTTGTGAAGTTTCGGCATTCCAATTAATTTGGCAATATAAAGCGCCAGCATCTTCTATTTTTTGCTTTAGCTCAGCGATTTCGGGGTTTGACTTTGCAAAATTATAAAACCCACCAATATTAATTTGTACAATTGGGCTTTGGTCTGAATTATTACAAGTTATTAAACTTTCTTTCGCCAGATTATAAGCGGCTGAAAGCAAATCGGTTTGATTAGTAAAATTACCAGCTTTTATTTCGGGTAATTTGACAAATTTTCGCTGATAAAAATCGGTAATTAAATTAGCCTTAAAACCCGTGCTTGGTGAGTATTCTACAAACAAACCGCCCCGTTCAATTCCAACTTCGCTCATGCAATTGGCCTCAGTAGAACCAGCATTAAATAAAAAGTTTTGACCCGCCGAATTTGGCAAAATATAAGATTGATGAATATGTCCCATCGCAATATAATCGACGCACTTTTCTAATTTGAAAAAGTCTGTACTACTGACACCGCCTCTGTTTACGGGCAAATGATTTTCTTGACCGCCATGAAACATAAAAATAGTTTTAAAACTTTGCGGCTCAGGCAGTTTTGAAATACCTTCGGCAAACTCACCCAAACAAGCACCCGCATTAAAACCTTGCCACTTAGAGCCAATAATCCGCACGCCGCAAGGCAAGTCTAAATAAGAGCCGCCAACAAACTTTTTATTCAAAACCAAAGGCTCAAGCTCAAGCGGATTAGAAGCGTATAAAAAATACAAAAGCTGATTTTGTGCTAAAGCCTCAAACCAAGAGCCTTTTAAACTATTAAAATTTCCACTCTCTTTAAAATCATGGTTCCCTTCAATCGCAATAACCGGAATTTCAGCTTTTTTCAATTCATTTAAAACAAAAATAGCCTCATTAAAAGTTTGCGGCGAAATTGAACGGCTATTAAATAAATCACCCGTAATCAAAACAAAATCGGTTTTTTTTTCAATTGCACCTTTTTGACAAATATCTAAAAAAGCCTTAAAAAAATCTTTTTCACGCTCAACTAGCTTGTACTGGCGATAGCCAAGATGAATATCTCCGATATGCAAAAATGAAAACATAAGCCTTATTTTATACCAAAAAGTTCAAGGCTTGGCTTAACATACTCAATCTTCCATCAAGCAATTCAGCTATCTTAAAGCGGGTAATTGGCGGCTTTAATAGCGAGATCTTTGGACAACTTAATTCAAAGGGCCTATGGTTTGGGCATTGCAACGATGCGCTAGAGTTTAGAAATAATTGCTTAAAACTAGCAAAAACCACCTGAAGACGAAAAGGTCGATTTATGGAAAATACTTAGAAAATTTTATTACTGAGAGGCAAGCATTCAAACAAAAAGGCTAAGCCATTCAAAAAGTTTAGAAATACCAATTAAAGGTGGAAATGGAGAATTAAGCCCTAATCAAATTTTAGTTTAATGTCAGCACAAAAAGAAACAGCTAAAGACTTAGATCAAAAAGCCCAGATAAATCAAAATATTACAGAAATAATTCAAAAATACTATCTTTCTGAAACTGAAAAAATTGCCGAAATTGAAGAAAAACCAAAAAATATTTCGGAATGGCTAAGAGAAGAAGGGTTTAATATTGCAAACCATAATAATAAAAAAGAATATTTTCGGTTTATTGCTCAAAAAAACACAGCCAAAACCAAAATGCAATATGTTTTTGAATTAGCTGATTATGGAAAACGTATTTCAAATATTAAAATTTTAATTCTTTAAAAGCCTTAACTAATAGCCCGCTAAAAAGTCTTTAAAATTTAGGTTCTCGTCCATTTTTATTTATTATGAATAAACTGGATTTTAAAAATTTCCCAAAGCATAATTAGCGGGTCTCTTAAAAGACTTACTTTACTGCGCTTGTCATTAACCCAAACAACCGGGATTTCAGCGACCGTAAAACCGCCTTGAGCCGCCAAATAAAGCAATTCAACATCAAAAGCAAAACCATTAATTGTCATTTTAGCAAAAAGTTCATGCGCCACTTTGCCTTTTATAAGCTTAAAGCCACATTGAGTATCAATTATGCTTGTTCCAGTCAGAGCACGCACTAGTAAACTAAAAGTTTTACCTAAATATTCACGGTAAAAAGGTTGTCTAACTTCAATTAAACTATTGTTTTTTCGGCTTCCAATTGCCAAGCTATAGTTTTTTTCAAGCTCTATTTGGAGTTTTTTGATTTCAGTAATTGGGGTTGAGCCGTCTGCGTCCATAAAAAGCACTTGCTCGCCAATTGAACTTAAAACGCCCAAACGAACAGCGGCACCTTTACCCAAATTTTGTTCTTGAATTAAAACCTTAACCTTTTCGCCAAACTGCTCCTTGACAATTTGTGGAGTTCTGTCGTTACTACCATCATCCACAACTATAATTTCAAAGTTGTAGTTGTGTTTTTCTAAATAATCAAAAACCTTTTTTAAAGTTTCTGGTAATCTTTCAGACTCATTATAAGCGGGAATTACGATAGATAAAAACATAAAAGCAATTTTTAGTAAATCTTTCAAATAATATAATTAATTGCTTTGTTTTGCTTAGATATAGCAGTTTTAATGCTGAACTAGTCAGGTGGTTTTTGCAAGGCCGAAGTAGGTTTTCTTAAAAAAGGAAAATAAAACAATAAACCGCTTAAAATACCAAGCAATGAGAGTAAAGATTGAATCGGTGAATTAATAACTTGACTAATAACCAAATACAAAGCCGCAAACAAAAATATAATTGGCGTAAACGGATAAGCAAAAACTTTATAAGGCCTGTTTAGTTCGGGTTTTTGACGGCGCAAATAAATTAAAATACAAGCACAAGCAGAATAAAAAAGCCAAGCACTAAAACTAAAATAATCAAGAAGAGTTTCAAAATTGCCCAAACAAATTAAAAAAATTGCCCAAGCACCTTGCAAGACCAAAGCGGGAACTGGTGCTTTTGTTTTAGGGTGGGTTTTGCCAAAAATTTCAAAAAAGAGCTTATCACGGGCGGCCGCAAAATAAATACGTGCTCCAGTTAAAACACCACCATTGGTCGCTCCACCAGCAGAGAAAGAAATAATTAAACCAACAATAAAAGAAACACCTAAAGCCTTCAGCCAAGCCGCTTTGCCCGCCAAAACACTTAAAGCCGACAATGCAATCGCTTTACTTTGCACAATTTGAGCTGGCGGCAAAATCAAAAAATATAAACAATTCAAGCTCAAATAAATTAAAGTTATAAATAAAAGCCCAATTATTAGGCTCTTTGGAAGCGTCTTTTGAACATTGACTGATTCTTCATTAACACGGCTTAAATTATTCCAACCGTCAAAAGCCCATAAGCAAGCAATTAAAGCCGCTCCAAATTTAAAATGCAAACCACTTAAAGCTTGTTTGGGTGAACTTATTAATATGTCTTGTGAAAAGTTTTCAAAATGCAAATTCTGCCAATAAACCAAACCCAAAGCCAACAAAAATACAATGCTAATTACTTTAATGATGGTTAAAACATTTTGTAGCCAGCTTCCAGACTCTATCCCAAAGCAATTAGCAATAGTTAAACCTAAAACCAAAGCAATAGCAAATATTTTAGTATACACGGTTGGAGCATTTGGCAAGATCGCCTCCACCAAATAATTAGAACTAATAATGGCCATAATTGCAATAGAGCCAGTTCCCAAGACAATTAGCTGAGACCAAGCAAATAAAAAGCCCCAAAAGCGACCAAGGCCATTTTTTAAATATTCATATTCTGCGCCGGCCTTTGGAAACATACAGCCCAGCTCGGCATAACACAAAGCACCCGCCAAAGAAATTAAAGCGGCCACAAACCAAGCTCCCAAAGATAAAAGAGGCGATTGATTAAGTTGCAAAAGCACCCGAGTTGGGCTAACAAAAATTCCTGAACCAATTACAGAGCCAATAACCAAACAAACAGAATCAAAAACGGTTAAGCGTTGTTTTAAGTCAGTTTCTTTATTCACGGTCTAGCTTGGCCTGATCGACATTACTAGGTTTTGCGCAATTTGTGTGGCTGTTTCGAGATTGTTGAGATAAGGCTCTATTAGCTTCTTAGCAAAACTACCCATTCCAGCACCATGCACTTTTAGCTCAAACTGGTCAAGTAAAGGCCTGATTTTATCATTTATTCCGCCAGAAACTTGCACAAATAAAGGCAAATTGGTTGTAAGAATGGCCTGAGCAGCAGATAGAGCTTGCAACATTAAAGCATCTTGTCTTGCAAAACCACTCATGGGCTTTCCATCAACCTGAACCAAAGCCCAGTCTCCTAAAATATTGTGTATTTCTTGGGCTTGCTCGATTAATTCTGTATAAGACGAAAAACCACTGCCCAAACAAACCGATATAAGCCAAGGTTCAGGAGAGATTTCACGGATTTTGCTGAGATAAGGCTCTAGCCAATAAAAATTAGGTCCAACGTGAATTTCAAGCGCACGAGCACCCAAAGACCAAAGTTCTGGCAAAATAGCGGGCTGAAAAGCTTGAATTGGCGTGGGAGTTAAAGCATCAACATGACATAAAGAAACGCAAGAGCCACAACCATAACATAATTCTTTTTGATAAGACAATTTGGCATCTTTAATACTAAAGGCATTGGTTGGGCAAACTGGAATACAAACACCGCAGGCATCACAAGAATTTTCATTGAGAACCACTCGCCTAAAATGTGGATCCTGCTGATGATCTAGGCTAAGGCTTACCATTATGGCTGGAAACTTTTCGGTAGACACACCCGAGCGCAAAATGCCTTCTCTGGCGGCTGAAACCACGGTTGGGTGAGCACAAATATCAATTAAATGAGCACCAACCTTGGCAAAAATCTCACTATAACGGGCAACAGCATTAAAGTCTGAGTAAGTCGCTCCGCAGATTAACTTAAACATACGCCTTTCTCTTAGAGCCTTTATAACCCTAAGTTGCTCCAAAGTAGCGACACTAGGAGCCGAAGAAACGGTAGACCCCAAAATAGACATTCAGAAATTGTGAAAAGAAACTTATTGTTATAAAGATAGCATTTATTTATGATTAAAGCTGAAACCAAAGCTAATTTAATTCAAAACAAACATCTTAAATATTTTTTACAATGTTCTACTCTATAAAAGTTTTTTTCATTCTGTTAATATCAGTTTTTAACCACTGCTAAACCTAATTCAAAAATGGCACTTTTCTCTATACGTCCAATAATTCCACCCACTATAGCTAACCCAGACTAAAAGGATCTATTTATAATTTTAAAAAAGTGTTCAAAATAACCTGACGGATCTAAATTAATAAGTTGCTTAAAAGCCTGATCGATAGCTTCTACCGTAGAATCTAGTTT